>JBCDKH010000098.1 GCA_038746835.1 Planctomycetota bacterium
CCGTCTTCGCCGAGGCTCGCGTTCACGCCGTACGGCACGGGGAGCTCTTCCTGCTGCGCGGGGTTGTCGACGTCGAGGAAAAAGAGCTGCCTGGTCTGCCGCGGCTGCGGACGGTGGCTGCGACCGCCAGCGCTGAAGAGCAGGCGATTGTCGCCGGCCCAGTCGCAGAGGAGCTCGTTGCTCGGGTGGTACGTGAGCCGCTCTGCGAGGCCGCCGAAGCTGTCGATGAGGTAGAGGTCGCGGTCGCCGTCGTAGTTGCCAACGAAGGCGATGGTCTGGCCGTCGGGGCTGAACTTGGGGAACAGCTCCTGTCCGGGCGGGCTGGCGAGCGGGCGTGCGACGCCCCCGGCGCGTTCGACGGTCCAGAGGTCGTTGCCGTAGCTGAAGACGATGCGGTCCTGACTGACGTCGGGGAAGCGCAGCATGCCGCCGTGCGGTTCGGCCCGCTGCGCGGAAGCCGGGGCAGAAGCCACCAGCAGACCTGCGGCGGCGAGCGTGGCACTGACCGCTCGGCGGAGCGGGAGCTTGTTCAAGAACGGACGAGAAGTCGTGGGCATGATGTCGAAGAAGATCTGATGCGTCGAATGTGGAGGAGCGGGTGACAGAGCTAAGGCGCGCTTGCGCCGCCTCGGCCGGTAGCAGTCACACCGTTGAAAAAGGAACTGGTTGCACAACGGTTCGATTTCGGCAATCGACGGCCGGTTGACGGTGACAGTTCTCGCACAAGCGCCGTTCGTCTGACCGCCGGACCCGTCATTCGGCTGCCTCATTGGCAGGTGCGACGTTCACACGACGCGGCTCACAGGCTCCAACCGCGGTTCGTACGCGGCACGCCGGTTGTTCCTCGTGAGGCATGAGCGTCAACATCAATCAGTTCACGATCAAGGCCCAGGAGGCCGTCATGCGGTCGCAGGAGATCGCGGCGGATCGGGGCAATCCCGAGATTCTGCCGGTACACGTCCTGGCTTCGCTGTTGGCGGAGACCGAGGGCGTGGTGAGGCCGGTGCTGCAGAAGGTGGGTGTCGACCTGGCGTCGCTGAATGCGGCGGGCGAGCGGAAGCTGGCGGCGTTGCCGTCGTCGACGGGCTCGAATCCCGGCGTTGGGAGCAAGGCACAGGCATTGTTCCGCGTCGCGCACCAGGAGGCGGAGCAGCTCAAGGACGAGTACGTCTCGACCGAGCACATTCTGCTTGCGCTTCTCAAGAAGGATGAAGAGGTCGGCACGTTGCTCAAACAGAGCGGCATGACGAGCGACAAGCTCATGGCCGCGCTGCAGGACGTCCGCGGCAACCAGCGCGTGACCGATCAGTCGCCCGAAGGCAAGTACCAGTCGCTCGAGAAGTACGGCAAAGACCTCTGTGCGCTGGCCAAGCAAGGCAAGATCGATCCGGTCATCGGACGGGACGAAGAGATCCGCCGCACGATGCAGGTGCTGGCAAGGCGGACGAAGAACAACCCCGTGCTCATCGGCGAGCCGGGCGTTGGCAAGACGGCCATCGTCGAAGGGCTGGCGGTCCGCATCGTCAACGGCGACGTGCCGGAGACCTTGAAGGACAAGACCGTCGTCGCGCTCGACATGGGCGCGTTGCTTGCCGGGGCGAAGTACCGCGGCGAGTTCGAGGAGCGGCTCAAGGCGGTGATTCAAGAAGTCACCAAGAGCGACGGCCGCATCATCCTGTTCATCGACGAGCTGCACACGATCGTCGGCGCGGGCAAGACGGAGGGTTCGCCGGACGCGGGGAACCTGCTCAAGCCGGCACTGGCTCGCGGCGAGTTACGGTGCATCGGCGCGACGACGCTGGCTGAGCATCGCAAGCACATCGAGAAGGACTCGGCCCTCGAGCGGCGGTTCCAGCCGGTCTTCGTCGGCGAGCCGAGCGTCGAGGACACCCTCGCGATTCTGCGTGGCATCAAGGACCGCTACCAGGCGCACCACGGCATCCGCATCACCGACGGCGCGCTCGTCGCGGCGGCGAAGCTGAGTGATCGTTACATCAGCGACCGGTTCCTTCCGGACAAGGCGATCGACCTGATCGATGAGGCAGCGTCGCGGCTGCGGATCGAGAACGACTCGATGCCGCAGGAGATCGATGAGATCCGCCGCGAGATCATGCAGAAGCAGATCGCGGTCGAAGCCCTAAAAAACGAGGACAAGGCCGCCGCCAAGCAGGCCCAGAAGGAGCTGGCCGATCTGCAGGAGCGCGACCGCGAGCTGACCACGCGGTGGCAAAACGAGAAGGACGTGCTCGACACGGTCAAGACGGCTCAGGAGCAACTGGACGCAAAGCAGGTCGAGCTGGAACAGGCCCAGCGTGCCGGCGACTTCGAGAAGGCCGCCCGCATCCAGTACGGCGAGCTGCCGGAGCTGTCGAAGAAGATCGACGACGCCACCGCCCGATTCCAGGAGCTGGCCGAAAGCGGCGAGGCGCTCGTGAAGGAAGAGATCGACGCCGAAGCTGTCGCCGCCATCGTCAGCCGGTGGACGGGTATTCCCGTGAGCCGCATGCTCGAGGGCGAGCGGGACAAGCTCGTCAAGATGGAGGACCGGTTGCACGCCCGCGTGATCGGGCAGGACGAAGCCGTCGTCGCGGTGTCGGACGCGGTGCGGCGGTCGCGGGCGGGGCTAGGCGATCCGGATCGGCCGATCGGGTCATTCCTGTTCCTCGGCCCAACAGGCGTGGGCAAGACCGAGCTTTCCAAGGCCCTCGCGGAGTTCTTGTTCGACGACGACGGCGCGGTCGTGCGGATCGACATGAGCGAGTTCATGGAGCAGCACAGCGTCGCCAGACTGATCGGTGCCCCGCCTGGATACGTCGGCTACGAAGAGGGCGGACGGCTCACCGAAGCCGTGCGTCGGCGGCCATATGCGGTCGTGCTGTTCGACGAGGTTGAGAAGGCGCACCGCGACGTCTTCAACGTGCTCTTGCAGGTGCTCGACGATGGTCGCCTCACGGATGGCCAGGGCCGGACGGTCGACTTCAAGAACACGGTCGTCGTCATGACCAGCAACCTCGGCAGCGATCGCATCCAGTCGCTGACGGCCGAGGGTGCGCCCGACATCGAGATCGAGGCGGCGGTGCGTGAGGTCCTCAAGGGCCACTTCCGGCCCGAGTTCCTCAACCGCATCGACGACACGATCGTCTTCTCGCCTCTCGGCCGCGAGCAGATCGGCCGCATCGTCGACCTGCAGCTCGCCCGCCTGAAGACGCGCTTGGCCGACCGCGGGTTGTCGCTGGAACTCACCGACGCCGCCCTCAAGGCGATCGGCGACGAGGGGTACGACCCGCTCTTCGGTGCCCGGCCGCTGAAGCGCGTCATCCAGCAGCGGATCGAGAACCCGCTGGCGACCAAGCTTCTCGCCGGCGAGTTCGAGCCTGGCAGCACGATCCAAGTCGACGCCGACCAGGCCAGCGGCAACCTGACGTTCTCGACGGCTCCGGTCGAAGGCGAGTTGATCGAAGAGCTGGCCACCTGAGCACGAGCAGGAGCAGCCGTGTTCCCGCTGCTCCTGCTTTCTGTTAAACCTGGGCGCATGTGGAGAGCCGAGTGCGCAGTAATGGCCGCCGCGTCCGCGGTAGCGGTTGTGACCGTCGCGTCACCATCTTTTGCGGAGCCGAACCTCGCGCCGTTTGCCGACAGTGGGCTTCGGTTTGGTCTGCGTGAGGTGGCGGTTTTGCCTGATACCAGCGGCCGCCCGCTGCCGACGAGCGATCGGCAGCCGAGCTACCGGGCACGTACCAACTTCTTCAAGGAGATCGAAAACGGCCGGCGATTCGTCAGCGACGAGCGTGGGCTCATCCAAGAGTTGGCGTCTGGTGTGAGCAACGTCTCGACGTCGACCTACCTCGATCTCCAGACATTCGACAGCGACCTCTGGTCACGCATGCAGTTCGCAAGCGGCAACGCGGCCGGGCTGGTGACGTTCGAGTTTCATCCGGAGTTTAATGACCTGACAGCGCCCGGGTGTGGGCGGTTTTACACGATCCACACGGAGGTGGGCTCGGTGGCTCAGTCGGCCGGGTTCGACGCGTACGTGCCGCAATCGGCACCGGGTGTGCCGGCGTACACGCAGAGCGATCTTGAGCACCACACCGTCATCAGCGAGTGGCAGCTGGATGATCCGTCGCGATCGGAGGTGACCTCGTCGAATGCGACGCGTCGCGAGATCATGCGTGTCGGCACGCCGGCGACGAGCTACTTCCATCCGTTCGGCGATCTCCAGTTCCGACCCGACGCCGTCCGCGGCGATCAGGACTTCGGCCTGCTCTACATCAGCGGCGGCGACTGGGGCTTCGTTAACGGTCGTGGTGCCGGCGGTGCGGCGGGTAGCTCGGACGAGCCTGTGCCGGGCGCCTTGAATCGACTCGACACGCTGGCCGGCACGATGATTCGCATCGATCCCGTGCCGTACAACGGCCGGGTCGATCGCAACCCGGGCCAGTTCGGCGACTACGGCGTGCCGAAGTCGAACCCGTTCGCAGAGGACGGCGACAGTGAGACGCTCGGCGAGATTTTCGCCTATGGCTTCCGCAACGGGCACCGCATGGCCTGGGACGACGGCAACATCGTCGTCGCCGACATCGGGCAAGACGCGGTCGAAGAGGTCAACATCGTCCAGCCGGGGGACAACTTCGGCTGGGCCTTCCGCGAGGGCACGTTCGTCAACGGCCTCGACACCGAAGACGGCGGGCTGGGCGATCCGGCCAACGTCTTCGGCCTGACCGACAACAATGGCAACTTGATCCCCGATCAGGACGAAGACGAAGGGCCATACACGTATCCGATCGTTCAATACGACCACGACGCGTCTCGTGGCGATCAGGCGATCGCTGGCGGCTTCGTGTACCGCGGGACGGAACTGCCTGAACTCTTCGGCAAGTACGTCTTCGGCGACCTGAACCTTGGCCGCCTCTACTTCGCGGACTGGCAAGACATGCTCGATCTCGACGCCGCCCGCCGTGCTGGCACTGCCCCGCTGACCGACACCGTCCTCGCCCAGGAGATCAAGCTGCTCGGCGACGAGCTCTTGAGTGATGCCGTCTTCGACATCACGGGTCAGACGCGCACCGATCTCCGCTTCGGCCTCGGCTACGACGGAGAGCTGTACCTCTTGACGGGGCTCGACGGCCGAGTCCGACAACTGGTGTCGACGTCTTTCGCGCTCGCACCGGAGCCTGCGAGCGCCGGCCTGCTGCTCACCGGTACGCTGATGTTGCTTCGACGAAGAACCCGTCGAGTTTCTGCTTGACACACGAGCGACTCTGCCTAGCCTGCTCGCCCGGAGTAGCCATGCGAGCCCACCTCAATTCATCTCGACCCAGTTAAACGCCGCCGTGCGGCGTTGTGGATCTTGAGATTGACTGCCGTCCTGATCGGGCGGCTTGGAGGTGCAGCGTGACGAAGAAGACAGACAAGAAGAAGCTGGTCGGCGTGAGCCGGCTGATCGGGCCCGAGGACCTGAAGGTCGGGCTCTGGGTCACGGTCGCGGAGCAGACATACATGGGTCCCGCCGACGAGCAGCCCCACGGCGGCGGTGTGATCGACACCGTCACGTGGACCGGTGCGCATTGCCGGACTGGTGAGCCGTTCGAGGTTCGGGCCGTCGCCCTGCCGTTCGTCTATGCGACGGATGCCGACGGCGACGTGACCACGCTCGACCTGCGTCGTCAGCGGTTGGCCCGACTGCCAAAGGCGTACGGCGTCGAAGCGCGACGGATTGCGAAGGAGCGCAAAACCCGCTCGTAGTCGAGCGACGCAAAGAGAACGACCCGCGGAACGCGTGTTCCGCGGGTCGTGTCGCATTTCACGAGTTGCCTAGTGGATTCGCACGCTGAACGGTGCGATCAGGATCACCGGGCGATCTTCGAGCAGTTCGCTGACGACGATGAACCGGCTGACTGCCTCGCGGGCTCCGGGCGGCAGGAGCTGCAGCGCCTCGGCCAGGGGATTGACGACCAGTTCCTGCTTCATCTGACCCAGCGGGAACCCGCCACCACCGAACGGGTTTGGCTGTTCGCCTGGCAGGACGATGACGTCGTAGTCGTCGCCGAGGTCAGCTTTCTCGGCGGCGGCGGCGAGGGCGTCTTCGAGGCCGCCGAGGTGGTCGACCATGCCGAGCTTCTTGCCCTGCGCCGCGAGGAAAATGCGACCGCGAGCGATCTCGTCGACGTCGGCAACACGGTCGCCGCGTCCCGCTTCGACGCGCTCGGTGAACTGGTCGTACGTGCTCTTCATCCAGTTGCGGATGAGTCGACGCTGGCCATCGTCCCAGGCTTCGGTCGAGCTGAAGAGATCAGCGTTCCGGCCTCGGGTGAACATGGCGGTGCTGAGGCCCACCTTGTCGTACAGGCCGTCGAGGACGAGCTTGCCGCCGACCACGCCGATCGAGCCGATGATGGCCGACGGATCGGCATAGATCTCGTCGCCTGCGACCGCGAGGTAGTACCCGCCGCTCGCCGCGACGCCGCCGATGCTGACGATGACGGGCTTCTCTTCGGCCACGCGTCGGATCGCCTGATACATCGCCTCGCTTGCCAGGGCACTGCCGCCGGGTGAATCGATGCGGAGCACAATGGCCTCGATCTCGTCGTCCCGTTCCGCCAGACGCATCGCGCGACGGATGTATTCGGTATTCACGCCCTCACCACCGCCAAGCAGTCCCCCGCCGCCGCTGGTGCCGTCGACTATGACGCCCTGGGCGTAGACGAGTGCGACCGAAGGCTTCTCCGCATCGATGCTCTGCGGCTTGAGCATCTGCAGGATGGCGAACGGATTGTCCGGATCGAACTGCGGGCCTTCCGTCGCGGCGTAGCTGGCATCCATGCGCGGCTCCTTGTCCGCGTCGCCGAGCTCTTTGGCGATGATGTCGCTGAGGCCGTCGGCGTCGGAGAGGTGATCGATCAGGCCGAGCTGCTGGGCTTGGCGTGCGTTGGTCATTGCTCGGTCGATGGCCGCTTCGATCTCGCTCTTGGGCAGGCTCCGGCCGCCACTGATGTCCGCCACAATCTGGTCGAACAGTGACTCGACCAGCTTCTCCATTTCTTGCGTCAACTCTGGCGAGGGCTCCGAGCGCGTGTATGGCTCGTCGGCACCCTTGTACTCGCCGACCTGGACGTAGTCGGGCGTGACGCCCAGCTTGTCGAGCGTGCCCTTGTAGAACATCGGCTCGACCGCGACGCCCGGCATGAACAGCTCGCCGCCATCCATCAGGACGACGTCGGTGCAGGCGCTGGCGACGAGGTAGCTGACGGTGTCGTACGTGTCGGCGTAAGCGAAGGTCCGCTTGCCGGCGCGACGCAGGTCGTCGAGCTTGGCCCGAATCTCCTGCGCCTGGGCAAAGTTCATCAGGCCGCCGTTGTAGAACGTCAGGAGGACGGCTTTCACGTCCGGATCGTTCTCTGCTTCGTCAAGGCGACGGAGGACGGTCCGCAGATCGAGGCCCGGTCCGCCGAAGAAGCTGAAGCCGGCCTGCTTCTCCTGGAGCGGGATGCTCATGTCGATCAGCGGCACCAGCGGACGCGACGCCTGCTCTTCCTTCTCCTCCTTCATCTGCCGAATCAAGTCGGCAGGGGAGATTCGGTCAGAGGCTTCCTCAGCCTCCGTTGCGTCTTCTTCTGGAGCTTCGTCCGTGGACTCTTCCTGGTCCGCCTCGTTGTTCTTGAGCCGCTCCAGCAGGCCAGAGAGACGGTCGCTCGCTCCGTCCTTCTGTTCCTTCTCGTCGGTCGGCCGGGTCGTCGGGGCGTCGGCCAGCGCGGGTACAGCGACCATGAGGGCCGCCGCGACGGTCGCTGCGGCAAGGCCGATGGGTCGGGAGCGGAATATCGACGGCAGAGAGGGATTGGACATCACGTGCTGGGAAGGGAGGACGAAAAGTGCTCGGCCGACAGGCCTCGCGCGGGACGCACGCGCTGGCGTCCGAAAGGTTGCACCGCGCATTGTTGCACGATCGCCCTCAACATCGACAATCGGCCGGCCTTTGCTCCGGTTCGCTGCCAGCTTCGTCCCACCGACGCTCCGTCGCGCCGGCGGCAGGTGGCTCGTCCTCGCCCTGGTGCTGGCGGTGTTCTCCGCAGAATCGCTACAGGCAGAGCCCCTGCCAGCGCTCACGCAGGCCGATGATCGACGCGAGGCAATGCCAGTCACGGCTGACGCGTCGTCGGCAAGGCTTTGGACGGAGGGCCGTGCGAGCGTGCTCTTCCTGCGCGGCGACGAGGACGCGCCCATTCGCATCCAGGCCGGTGAAACAACACTCCAGGCGAACTCGGCCGTGGTGTGGTCGCGGATTCTGCCGTCGGGGCTCGGTCGGCGTCGACTGGATGTCGTGCTGATGGGCGACGTGACGTGGCAGTCGTCGCTCGGTGAAGGTGCGGGGCCTCATTATGTGGCCGGGCTCATCGCCGATGGTCCCGTCGAGCTTCGAGCGGACGATCGGCAGCCTGGCGACGCCTCCGAAGACCCGCTGGTCCTCCAAGCCCGCCAGCGACTCGCCGAAGCTGCCGGCGAGCCCGATAAGCCATCGGCGGACGATGTCGACCCTTCGTCCGTGTCGACGGCGATCAGCCCCCTCCCGACGACGCAGCCCCAAGCCGCGACACTTCCACCCGAGCCGCTTGCGGCGGTCCAGGCGAGACGACTCCGGACCGTTCCGGCGAGCGATGACCTGCTTGCCGTCGAGGCGACGGGTGGCTTTTTCCTCATTCGCGAGGAGGCCGACGGATCGCTGGTCGAGCTCCGGGCGGATCGGGCGGTCGTCTTCAGCAAGGTCGAACGGCTCGACGACATCGAGACAGACGACACCGGACTCGGCGACGACTTGGCCCGCAATGCCAGCGGCGTCTATCTCGAAGGTGGCGTCGAGGTCCTCTTCACCGATGCTCCAAGACGACGCAACGGCCGGGTCGACCTGCCTCGCGGCGACCAGCAGCTCCGGGCCCGCCGTGCGTACTACGACTTCGACACGGGCCAGGCTCTACTCGGCGAGGCCGTCCTGCACACATCGGCAACAGGTGACGGCGACGAGCTTCCGCTGACGGTTCGTGCCAAGGCGCTTCGACGCTTCGTCGACGGCGACTACGAGGCTCGAGCCGGGCGAATCAGCTCGACTCGTTTCGCGACGCCGATGCTGTCGCTCGGGGCGTCGCGCGTCTTCATCCGCGAGACCGAGTCGTTCGGTTCTGTTCGCCGCATCGCTGGTGCCGACAACGTCACGGGCCGGGTGTTCGACGTCCCGTTGCTGTACTTCCCGGTAGTCCGCGGCGTCCTGCCTGACCGCCGAGTTCCGTTGCGGGGCGTTCGGATTGGCGAGTCGCGCAACCGCGGAACGTTCGTCCGCACCGAGTGGGGCTTGTTCGAGACGATCGGTCGGGATCCGCCAAGCAACCTCGATGCGACTTACGAGATCGACAACTTCTCGGAACGCGGCGTTCGAGGTGCCCTACGCGGCGACTACGGCGGATCGTTCTTCCTGCCGGTCGGCGAGGGTCGGCCCGCGTTGTACGACGGCAGCTTTCTGCTCGAGGGCATTGACGATCGTGGCGACGACGACCTGCCAGGCAGGCGTCCGGACGTGCCGCAGGACGGACTCCGTGGACGATTTGAGGTCGAGCACGCCCTGTTCCTCCCGTCCGCGTCGACGATGTCAGGTGAGGACTTTGCCCTGTTCTTCCGTCTCGGTTTGCTGTCCGACTCGACCTACCTCGAATCGTGGGATCGACCGCGCTTCAACGACGGCCCGGCGCACGACCTTTCACTCTTGGCGATCAACCGGAGTCGCAACAAACTCGGCTGGGCGTCGTTCAACGTGTCGCTGCACAACTACCCGACCTTTGCCGAGGTCGTTCAAGAGAACACCGCAATCGAGCGGCTGCCTGAACTCGGCGCCGGCAGTTTCGGTGATCGCCTCGGGCCGCTCACCGTTTCCACCGAGGCTCGGCTCGGCGTGCTCGCGTTCGATCGCCTCAGTGGCGACCTGCAGCGCGACCTGAGTCTGCCTGACGGCATCCGTGGTTTTCCGGGCTTCCCCAGCTACGCCTACACGCCCGACACGGAACGGATCGTGCCGCGATTCGACCTGCGCCAAGAGGTCGCCGCCCCGTCGACCGGCGGCTTCCTGAGCCTCCGTCCGTACGTCGTCGGTCGAACCACGGCCTACGGGGACGGTCCATTCGGTGGGGCGACGGGACGCGTGCTGGCCGGTGCGGGCGTTTCGGTCCGGACGGCGTTTGCAGGCGTCAGCAACAGCGTCTACAGCCGCATCTTGAGCCTCGATCGACTGCGTCACGTCGTCGAGCCCTACGCCGACGTGTTTGGCAGCATCGGCTGGGGGCCTGACACGACGGAGCTCTACGTCTTCGACGAACAAGTCGACGGCTACGGCGAGTTGGGCATCGTTCGTCTGGGCCTGCGGCAACGCATTCAGACGTACCGCGGTCCGCCGGGTGGCAAACGGAGCGTCGACCTGTTCGACCTCGACGTTTCCGCCAACTTCTTCGACGCCGCCGAAGGCCGCGAGCGTGCTGCCCGACTGCAGTTCGAAGGCGGGCCCGATCCCGACGGACTCACCGGCCCGTTCCGCGGCGTCTTCTATGAGAGTCGCCCCGAGGCATCCCTGCCGCTGGACACGCTCGAAGGCGGTGCTGCGTGGAACATCACCGACACGACCAGCACCTCCGGCCGACTCATCTACGGAATCGATGCCGACGAACTGCTCTCGGCCGTCGGTGAGGTTCGACTCGAACGCGGCGAACGCCTCGACTTTCGCATCGATGCCCGTTACCTCCGCCCGGCCGACTCGACGACGATCGGCGGCAGTGCGCAGTACCGACTCAGCCGGCGATACGACCTCTTCGGCCGAAGTGTCTTCGACGTCGACCAAGGCCGCCTGCGGAGCAACAGCGTCTCGATCACCCGTTTCTTCGAGCGGGCGACGCTGCAGGTCGGCCTGTTTCTCGACAACATCGACGACGAGGGCGGCATTCGCGTCGACTTCCGACCCTTCGACGTCCCGGGCCTCGACATCGATTCATTCTCGGTGTCGGGCGGGTAACCAAGAAGGTCGTTAGTGTGCCGGGCGATGACCAGCAATCCGCTGCACGAGTCTGTCGACCGCATCCTGATCTCCGGCGACGACATTGCCCGCCGCGTCGGAGAGATCGCTGCCGACATCACGCGCGACCACGCCCCCGAACGCGTCGGCGAGGAGGCGGAAGTGACCATCGTCCCGATCCTGACCGGCGCGCTCGTCTTTGCCGCAGACCTCATCCGAGCGATCCCGCTGCCAATCAAGATCAACCTACTGGCCGTCAGCAGCTATCCAGGCAAGAGCGTCCGCAGCCTCGGCCCGGAGGTTCTCGGCCAGCAACTCGGCCACGTCGAAGGCAGGCACGTCGTGCTGGTCGACGACATCCTCGACAGCGGGCGAACACTCGCTTCGGTTGTGCCGCTCGTCCGCGATCTCGGCGCCGCCAGCGTGCGGTCGTGCGTGCTGCTCAAGAAGCAACTCGCCCAGCCCGCTGCCATCGAGGCGGATTACGTCGGCTTCGAAGTGCCCGACGAGTTCGTCGTCGGTTACGGCCTCGACTACGACGCCGTCTACCGAAACCTGCCGGACATCTGCGTCCTCAAACCCGAAGCCTTCGGCGGCTGAGCTAGCCCGCGACTTTCTTGAAGACGCCGCTGACGACAATCAGCATGACCATCAACACGACGGGAGCCGTCGAGTACAGCAACGCCTTGGGTAGACTGTCGAGCTTGCTGAAAATCAGGTAGGCCGCGACGTACGTCAGCACGACGCTGAAGATCATCTTCAACAGATCCTGCGGCAGGGCCTTGGCGATCTCGGCACCGACGAAGCTGCCGACAAGCATGGTCGGCGTGACGAACCAGACGAGCCGCCAGACCACAAAACCGTCGCGGTGGTAATTGAAGATCGCCGGGGCAGCCGTGGGGGCGAGGATCATCGCCAGGCTCGTCCCCTGGGCTGACTTCTGGTCGAGTCCGAAGACCAGCACCAGAATCGGCACGATCACGGCCCCGCCGCCCAGGCCGAAGAGACCGGCGAAGACGCCCACAAAGAGCCCGAACGCCAGGAGCCCGGGGATGCTGTTCATCAACTGCTGTGCCATGATCCGACCGGTGTAGGCGATCAGCAGGAGCGGCCGCAAGGTCGCGCCAGGCTGATTTTGCTGACAACACCGACGCAATTCGCAACACTGCCCCCATGACACTCGCCGCCACGGAAGCGCGGCCGGCCGCCAGGCACGGACGCTTCACCGATGAACCCGCCATCACGCCGCAGAAGCGCTGGGACGTCGCGACACCCGACCCCGACGCCGTCGAGCAGCTCGCCAAAGCCCTCAAGACCAGCCGACCGCTCGCAGCTGCTCTCGTCAATCGCGGCTTCACGGCCGACGATCTCGACGCCTGCCGAAGCTTTCTCAAGCCGAGCCTGACCGACCTCGACGAGCCCACGACGATTCCCGGCCTCGATGCTGCCGCCGCCTGCATCGCCAACGCGCTCCGCGACCAGAAACGCATCGTCATTTACGGCGACTACGACGTCGACGGCATCACCGCCAGCAGCATCCTCTGGCACGCGCTTACGACGCTCGGTGCCAGCGACGACCACGTCACGACCTACGTCCCCCACCGCATCGACGAGGGATACGGCCTGAACGCCGACGCCCTTCGGCAGCTGGCCGCCGACGGAGCGCAGGTCGTCGTCACCGTCGACTGCGCCATCACTGCTTGCGACGA
>JBCDKH010000099.1 GCA_038746835.1 Planctomycetota bacterium
CGATCCTGCGACAGTCGGAGCGTGGCGTCGGAACCACTCATCGTCGGCTACGCCGGGCTCGACCCCGATCAGCCAAAACGGCCTGGGCTGGTGACGGCGTTCGGTGTGGCGAGCATTGACTCTCGATACGTTGGGCTGGCCGCCGCCAAATGCGAACGCGGTCGGCAGTGCATGCATCAGCAACGTCTGCCCGCCGCACAACAGGCCAAACATGACGCCAAACGTCCCGATGACAATGCTCGCCACACCGAACGCCGTCACCAGCCCAGGCCGTTTTGGCTGATCGGGGTCGAGCCCGGCGTAGCCGACGATGAGTGGTTCCGACGCCACGCTCCGACTGTCGCAGGATCGGGCGAACGTTCAAGTGGCCGTGCTGCGGCTGCACGTGTGAGGGCTAGTCGATCTGTTCGTCGCCGGTCGTTGCGATTGGTAGTCTGCCTCGCGAGGTTCGCCATGCATCGAAAGCTGATTGCCATCGTTCTCGCACTCGCCCTGTCGAGCGTCGCCTTTGCCGAAGAGGCCGACGTGGCAACGCCGGCTTTGCCCGACGGGTGGCAGGCGACGACGTTGTCGACGGGCGTCGTCATGCACCATCCGGCCGATTGGCGGACGACGGAGATGCCGGGGCAACTGGTGATCCTGCCGGCGGGCTTTGACGTGAACTCGGAGATGTATCGCGGCTCGGCCACGCCCACGCCCGTGCGGTCGATCACCGATCCGGTGCTGCTTCAGCAGACCGACATGCTGATGTCGCAGCTCCAGCCAGGACTGCGACGAGCGGGTGAGCCCGTCGAGACGCCGTCGGCACTGGGCGATGCGATTCGCCTCGGATACGCTGGCACGCTTGGCGATGGTCGGCCTGGGCAGGCGGTGGTGTACGGCGTGCTGTACCAGGGCCATGTCGTCGCGATGCTGGGGCTCGGGACCAATGACTTGATGGCAAAGCGTGGCGAGACGCTCAGAGCGGTCTTCGCGTCGCTGCACAAGCCGGCCGCTGAGGCCGTGGCGGCCGGTGGCGAGGTCGACCCGAAGCTCGTCGGCCGGTGGCTGGCCAGCACCATCCACAAGCAACGCATCGGCCGTGGCGGGACGTACGCATCGACGAACACGGTCTACACGCTCAAACCCGACGGCACGTGGACGAGCCGATCGCAAGGCGTCATTCAGGCTGAGGGCGATCACGGCGGGACGATCGATGCGACCTTTGACGACGCCAATCGCGGCACGTGGTCGGCAGCGAACGGCCGGCTGACCGTCAAGAACGCGGCCGGCCAGGGCTACTCGGGGTCATACAGCGTCTTCAGCAACGGCGTGGAGATCGTGCCGGACGGATCGGACTCGAAGATTCTGCTCGAGCCGGTGAACTAGGGTCGCGGCCCATGCAGGCGATCAACGAACGCACACCGGCCCTCGAGACTGTGGGCGGCATCCGGGCCAAGGGCTTTGCGACGCGCTGCGTCCATGCCGGCGTCGACCAGGACGACAGCTACAAGTCGGCCACCACGCCGATCTATCCGACCAGCACCTTCGGCTGGCACGGCCTGGGCAAACCGGCCACGTACGACTACACGCGCAGCGGCAACCCGACGCGTCGCGCGCTCGAGGAAAACCTCGCCGCCCTCGACGGCGGCGTCGATTGCCGGGCGACCAGCACGGGCATGAGCGCCGTCACGGCCGCGATGAACCTCTTCGAAGCGGGCGACCACGTCATCGCCGGGCACGACATCTACGGCGGGACGTATCGGCTATTCGCCGACGTGTTGCCCAAGCTCGGCATCGACGTGTCGTTCGTCGACCTGTCGGATGTCGGCAACATCGATGCGGCCAAGACGGACAAGACGAAGGGCCTTTGGATCGAGACGCCGAGCAATCCGCTGCTGAACATCCTCGACGTCGGCAAGCTGGTCGACGCAGCGAAGAAGCACGGCCTGGTCACGATCGCCGACAACACGTTCCTCTCGCCTGCACTGTTTCGTCCGATCGAGCACGGCGTCGACGTGGTCGTCCACTCGGCAACGAAGTATCTCAACGGCCACAGCGACGTGGTCGGCGGCGCGGTGGTGTGCGGGTCGGACGAGCACGCCCAGCGGATCAGCTACGTCGTCAACGCGATGGGCCTGGCCCAGAGTCCGTTCGACAGCTGGCTGACCCTGCGAGGCGTCAAGACGCTCGGCCCGCGCGTCCGGCAGCACTGCGACAACGCGATGAAGGTCGCGATGTTCCTGAAGGAGCACGGGGAAGTGGAACGCGTCTACTACCCTGGCCTCGGCGATCATCCTGGGCATGACCTGGCGAAGACGCAGTTCGACGGCTTCGGCGGAATGGTGAGCTTCGACCTCAAAGGCGGCTTCGAGAAGGCGAAGCGCGTCATGCCGTCGGCCGAGCTGATCCTGCTGGCCGAGAGCCTCGGCGGGATCGAGTCGCTGTGGGAGCACCCGTGGTCGATGAGCCACGTCAGCATGAGCGAAGCCGCCCGCCGCACCGCCGGCATCGGCGAGGGTCTGGTCCGGTTGAGCGTCGGCATCGAAGATGCGGGCGACCTGATCGCCGACCTCGATCGAGCGTTGTCGGCGTGATCACAAGAGCATCGCCTTGCGGTACGCCGTCGGCGTCATGCCGACGTGCTTCTTGAACGCGGCGGCCAGATGCTGGCTGCTCGAAAAGCCGAGTTCGAACGCGATCTGCGTTACCGACTGCGACGATCTCGACAGACGAATCCGGGCGGCGTGAATGCGAGCCTGCAAGATCAACTCGCCCGGACTCCTGCCGAAGTGCCTGCGACATAGCTGGTGCACGCGTGTTCGACCGAGTCCCGTCGCCTTCTGCAGATCGGCGACTCCGATGACACGCGATCCGCTCGCATCGGCAATGAACGCACGAATCGCGGCGACGGCCTTGGAAGACGTCGTCGTCTGGATCGCGTCTCGCGAACGCAGGACATCGGAAGCAAGTGTCTTCAGAACGCCATCGAACAGACTCGGCGAGTCTGGCCTAGTCATCTGGCACTCGGTCATCAAACGTTCGTGCGCCGCGAGCATCTCGTCGAATCGCGGCGACTGCACAATGAACGGCGGGCTCTGGCGGAGTCGCCGAGCGAGCTCGGTGTCGGTCAGCTTGCCGCAATCGACCTGCAGCCATGCCAGGCCGCCCTGATCGAACACTTCGATTCGCGAGCCGTGCACGACGCGTGGCGGCGTGAAGAAGAGCGAGCCGGCTGAAACGTCACGCTCGTCATCGCCCAGCGTCCACCGCATGCATCCGTGTGTGATGAAGCAGATTTCGTGGACGTCGTGCGTGTGGAGCGGAAGCGATCGCTCAGCGACGTAGCGGCGGCTCCGACCAATCGCGGTGGCCGCCGTGTGAGGAATCTGCGTCCCCATGTATCGCTCGATCTGACGCTGCCGACGGGCCGACATGGTCAGGATTGTTCACTCCTCTGTGATGAACGCAACGGGCGATAATCAACATATCTTGCCCATCGATGACAGCTACCACCACCTCCGGTCACATCTCAGCCGACGAGCGAGAACGTTTCCTCGATAACGGCTACATCGTTCTCAAACAGGTTGCGACTGATGAAGATCTTCAAACCTTCCGCGGAATCTACGACAAGCTGTTCGAAGATGCCGCTGCCAGTGGCACGACCAAAGCGCTCGGCGGCATCGATGAACAAGGACGGCAAAAACTGCCACAAGTGCTCGGGCCGCACCGGGACGTGCCGGAGATCCTCGACATGCCGTACATGAAGCGGCTCGACCTGATCGCCAAGGACGTCTTCGGACCTGAAGCCGAGTTCAAGTCGACGCACGCCATCCTCAAGCCCGCTGGCTACGGCATTGCAACGCCATGGCACCAGGATCAGGCGTACGGCGATCCATCGATGCACTACCGCAACATCAACTTCTGGTTGCCGCTCGATGGCGCGACGGTCGAGGGTGGATGCATGCAGTACGTCCGCCATAGTCACAGAGGCCCGATGATGCCGCACGAGTACCTTGAGCCGAGCAACAAACAAACGGCTTTGGTCGCCAGCGATCAGGACTATTGGTCCGCCAACGCCGATGCCGGCCCGTGCGAACCGGGCGACGTCGCGTTGCACCACAGTTACTGCATGCACTATGCCGGTCCGAACCGTTCCGACATCGCGAGGCGGGCTTTCATCGCGGTGTTCCACGCGCCGCCGACACCACTGAAGCGTCCGTGGGTGCTGCCGTGGCAGCAGTGACGATGAGGTTCGCGCAGACGAACCACACTGCTTCAGCTTGAGCCGGCCTCGCCGAGCTGCAGGACGTCGTCGATCTTGTCCGCGAGCATGGAGGTCGAGGTCAGTCGCAGGCCTTTCCACGTGGCGTCGATGAGGTGGTCTCGTTCGGCGACGTCGATCGACGGGATTGCCTCGGCGGGCTCGTGGTCGCTGGACATCGTCACGCCGACGACGCCGAAGGTCGGGCCGAGTTCGGCGAGTCGCGTCGGGCCATTGCGATGGACGTCGCCTGAGGCGATGACGCGGACGACGCCTTCGTCCGACTCGACGTTCCAAGCGACATCGGCACCATCGACCGACGCCCGTCCGGTGGCGACCTCGACCCGCTCGCCGCCGGCGCGAATGACGACGCCGGACTGCTGAGCGTCGACGTCGAGATTCGTCCCCTGCACTTCGATGACGAACGCGATCTTGCGAAGGTCGAACCGCCCGTCGTCCGGGCGGTCGAGTCCAGGGTGCCAGGCACCCAGTCCGTCGACGAGGCCGAAGGCGGACAGGACGGTCCCGGCGTCCTGCTCCTGCCGGACGAAGCCGCTGGCGAAGTCTTCGCCGTTGACCTGGACTCGGTTCCGGACGATGAGCAAGCCTTTGTCGGTTGCGGCGTAGCCGATGAGCGGGCGTCGTTGGGTCCACGTGATCTCGACGTCGGTCGAGCCGAGGCACCGGCGATCGGTCATCCACGACGTGATGTGCCGGCCGGAGTGCTCTGCGCCGGTCGGGCCACGCGGAATCTCGAGCACCGTGGTCCGCTCGGCGTCGCTGACGAGTTCGAGCAAGTCCGCCGGACAAGGCCGCTGCCAGGGCGTTGTCGCGTTGGAAGCCGTCGCTGGACCGATGCCGCGTAGCGACAGGAATTGCGTCATCTCCTCGCGCATCGCATCCGCGTAAACCCGCGAATGCGGCCCGCACCACTGGCCGGTCGCCGGGTGGTACGAGTGGACGATTCGGCCCCAGTACCAACGCGAGATCTGCTCGGCGATGTGACGGGTGTTCTCGTTCTGACAAATCGCCAGGGCCGTCTCGGTCGCTTCGATGCCGACGCGGTAGTAGACCGAGCTGTTGTACTCCGGCACGACGCCGAACGCCTCGGCTGCGCGGTACATGTTGCCCAGCCGACGTTGGCCGTAGTCGATGAGGCTTTCGTCGCCGAGCAGCTCTCCCGCTGTCACACAGACGACGCCGCCCAGAACGCAGATGTTGGTGTACCCCGGCTGCGTGTTGCGGCGGAAGATCGCACGCGTCGCACGGTCGAGCGCGGCACGACTCGCGTCGCGCAGGTCGTCAGGCAGAAGCGCTCCGTCGCGCTGCGCGTCGAGCCAGAGGATCTTGCAAAGGCTCTCGCCGATGAAGTCCGCCCAGTTCCAATCCGGCGGGGCCATTTCTTCAAGCGATTCCTCGAAGAAGTAGGACCAGATGCCAAAGGCCGGACGCGTCGGGTCGGTCTCCTGGTGCGACAGGATGATGCCCAGCGCCCGTCGCGCGTTGTCGAGATCGCCGTCGGGCGTCGCGAGCTGACTCGCCGACCACGCGGCCGACTCGCGAAATGGGTGGACGACCGCACCGGGGGCAAGCTTCGTGTGGTAGCCCTTGTTGTTGACCACCTGACGCACGAGGCCGACCTCGACATCGAACTCTGATTCCTTGACGCTCATCGGTGCGAGCTTACCGGGTCTGTGGCACCCGTTGGGTCCGTGTCGACAGGCTCGTCAGCACCGTCGCTGCCAAACGTCCAACGCACCACGTCGCGTACAGCCCGGCCGACACAACCAAACCACCCAGCGTCGCGGCACCGGCAATCCACGCCCACGACCCGTGCCAGTCGAGCCAATCCCGGCCGACGACGTCGGTCGACGCGGCCGTGATGAGCGCGACGATCAGCGTTGAGCCTGCGAGCAGCATCGCGATGGCCAGACAGCCGGCGATGTCGCGTCGGCCATGGGCGTTGGCAACAGTGACGAGGTAGCCGTACAGCAACAGCGTCGCCGGCAACTCCAACAGGCCCGACGCGACCAGACGCACCTTGCTCTCTTGCGACAACACCGCCCGTGCGTCGTTCTGCAGCGGACCCGCAGCGGCGACGATGGTCAGCATCGCGCCAATGCCGATCGTGCAGAGCCAACGGGCGACGAGGCGGAGCGTCTCGTTGCCGCCGTTGCCGCGAACGGTGATTGCCCAGACGACCAGCAGCGTGACGATCGCCTGCCAAAGGGCAGCGTTGGTCGGCCGACCGTAGTGCGTCCGTGTGCCGGTGTAGACGTTGTGGCCGTTGAAGAGGAAGCTGGCATCGAGCATCGGGCCGACGAAGCCGAGGTACGGCAGGTCCCCCAACACGCCGAAGTGCCGCGGCATCCACATGGCCGACCGCAACTCGTCGAGCGTCATCAGAAGCCAGCCGACGAGCCCCGCCAACAGCACGAACGCGGCGGCGTTGCGACGAACGCGAACGACGGCCTGCCTGGCGACAACGGCAATCGCGTCGCCGCCGCCGGTCACCGGCTTGACCCACGGCCCGAAGCCGACGACGGCGTGTCGGCGGATCAGTCGCATGATGCCGTCGAACGCCAGCAGTGCCCCGACCACCGAGGCCGGGCCGTAGATCGCCATGCCGACGGGCATCATCGATTCGGGCAGCTTGTCGGCGATCGGCTCCTTCAGCAGCATCGCCGCACCGGCCATCGCGATCAGTGGCACGGCGATCCAGCCGGCCAGTCGCAGCGACATGGCCGCCCGTTCGTCGCCGGATGCGAGTCGCACGAGGTAGAGGTAAAGCAGGAGCGTCGCGGGCAGTTCGACGCCGCAGACGAGCAGGACGAAGAAGCTCTCTCGGCCGTCATTGCTCCACCAGTGGATGCCCTGCGTGCTGAGGGTCATGCCGATGCCCGCGCCGAGCAGGGCTGTCGTGCCCCAGCGGGCGAGGCGGCGGAGTGTCTCGCCGTGGTGGAAGTCGCGAGCGGGCCGGGGCGACGTGACGAGCCAGATCGCCAGCGCCGTCTGGACCGAGGCGACGACGCCGGTAACGCCCCAGTGGCCGGGATAGTTGCCGACGGACCGCTGGACGAGCATCGCCGCCCAGACCTTGGGCCCGGGGAAGTTGACGACGACCAGCGACCCGCCCAGCTCGTCGCGAAACCGCATGGCCAGCGTCACGCCGAGCAGCGTGAAGGTGCTGGTCAGCAGGAGGACGAGGCCGATGGTGGTAAGCCGAGCGTGGGCGGCTTCGTCGTCGACGATCGCGACGCTCGTCTCAGGCTCGGCCGGGTCGAAGCCGCACTCGGGACACCGCGCCGCGGCGGAAAGGCCGTGACGGAGGTATCCGCACGCCCGGCACCGTCCGGCGGCGGGTGCGTCTGGAATCAGCGTGAGATCGACGCGCTGCCGGTGGTCGGCAGGCGGAGCAAGAGTCGGCATCGTCGGCCCTCCATGGCCTGTGGACGCGAACGGGTTTTCACGCCCACGACTCCCGCGAGCGGCACCAGACTAGCGGAAGCTGCTGCCAGTTGAAGGGGTGTGCAGAAGTCGGCCCGACGTCATCCTGAGCGAGCGCAGCGAGTCGAAGGACCTCGTCCGGTCTTCGTCGCGGACCCGCTGCGAGGTCCCTCGGCTGCGCTCGGGATGACGGAGGGGTGGTACCGGCTGATCACGGGCGGCTCCTAGCTTTGACGATGCCGGTCGAGCGCCTCGTCGTCGTGCGACACATCCCGTTCGAGGGTCCCGCCGCCATCGCGGAGTGGGCGAGGTCGCGTGGCCTCGCCGTCGTCGACGTGATGGCGACGGCGCTGCCCGAGGTTCGGGCGACCGACCTGCTCGTCTCGATGGGCGGGCCGATGAGTGTCAACGACGACGACGCTTGGATCGCCGAGGAGCAGTCGCTGATCCGCCAGCACCTCGTGACCGGCGGTGCGTTCGTCGGCGTCTGCCTCGGCGCTCAACAGCTCGCGGCGGCGTTCGGCGGAACGGTCGCCCCGGCCGTCGACGAGCACGGCTGGCTGCCGGTCCACGCGACGCAGGCCGGCCTCGACTTCGGCCTGCCAACGGCGCTCGTCCCCTTCCACTGGCACGGCGAAGCCTGAACCTTGCCCGCGGAATCAACGCTGCTCGCCTCCACCGACGGCTGCGAGGCCCAGGTCTTCACGATCGGCCCACGAGCCATCGGCCTGCAGTGCCACCTCGAAGCCGGCCTGGAAACCGTCGACGCTTTGCTCGAGCACTGCGGCGCCGACCTCCGTGGCGGCGAGTACCAGCAGTCGGCAGACGCGATGCGCGACGAGACGCCCGATCGCGTCACTGCGGTTCGCCCGATCCTCGATCACGTGCTCGAGACGATCTGCGACGCTTGAACGAGCGTGTCGCACTCCATTGCGTCGCGATACCCTTTACCCGTGAGCGAGAAGGAAGACTTCGTCGCCGAGTACCGACGCCGCGAGGCCGAGCAGCGGGAGTCCGCGTCGTGGCACCGGCTCGCCGGGTCGGCCACGGAGTTCGCGGGCGGCGTCATCGTCGGAGCGCTGGCCGGCTGGGGCATCGACCACTGGCTCGACACCACGCCCTGGGGCTTGGTCGTCGGCACGCTCGTCGGCTTCGCGGCGGGTATGTTCGCGCTGGTCAAGCTCGCCAAGGACGCCTTCAAGTGAGCCGCCTCCTCATCCGACTCACGGCCCTGGCGGCGGTCGTGCTGACGCTCGCCACCGGCGGCATTGCCATCGCGATCGATCAACTGTCGCTCTGGATCGCCACGTCGGCCCTCGGCCTCGCGATGCTGCTCGTGTCACTCGGCCCGACGGCGTGGGCGTTGACGCGGATCGACGACGCCTCGGCCGACACGCTGCCGGGGCTGGCGAGCGTGATCGTCGTCGCCAGCCTGCTCAAGGCCGGGGCGGCGGCGGGCGGGGTGCTGGTGCTCGTGATGCTGCTCGAACAGCCGACGTGGACGACCTTCAGCTTCGTCGCGGGGTGGTACGTGGTGCTGACGGGCGTGCAGGTCGGCGTGGCGGGGTGGGCGTTCTGGCGACGCGACGGCCAGCGCGTTGAATCCGCTGCTGCGGGTTCTAGTGTGACTGCCCCGCCGCCATGACCGACACCCTGTTCGACCCAAGCCTGCTCTCGAACCTCAGCCATCCGGTCCTGGCCGCCGGCGAACTGATCGACAGCGTCAAGCCGAAATACTACGAGACGTTTGGCGTCAAGCTGATCAACAGCCACATCCTTTTGATGCTGCTGTCGGCCGTTCTGATGCTGGCGATCTTCCTGCCGATGGGACGCCGCTACGCCGGTGCCGCCTCGACCGAGAAGCCCGTGCCGGACGGCACGAGCAACTTCTTCGAGGCGATCATGCTCTACCTGCGGGACGATGTGGTCCGCCCGATCCTGGGCGACGCGACCAACACGTACATCCCGCTGCTCTGGACCTTTTTCTTCTTCATTCTTTTCAACAATCTCATCGGCCTGCTCCCGCTGGAGCCGCTGCAGCGTGGGCTGTTCGGTGCCCTCGGGCTCGACTGGTACCCGGTCTACGGAGCGGCGACGGCGAACCTGTACGTCACCGGTGCTCTTGCCCTCGTCGCTTTCGTCGTGATCCAGATCGCCGGAATCAGGGCGAATGGGCTAGGCGAATACCTGAAGCACTTCCTCGCCGGAGCCCCGGCTTACATGGCCCCGATTCTCGTGCCGGTCGAGATCATCGGCATGATCGTGAAGCCGGTGGCCCTGATGATTCGCCTCTACGCGAACATGGTCGGCGGCAAAATGCTGCTCCTCATCCTCACAGGACTCGGCGTCACTGCTTTTGAAGCGATGGGGCCCATCGGCGGGACCGGCGTCAGCCTGATCGTGATCGTCGGCAGCGTCGCGATCATGGTGCTCAAAGTCTTCGTCGCCTTCCTCCAGGCGTACATCTTCATGTTCCTGACCGCCCTGTTCATCGGCCTGCTCGTGGTCCACGACGATCACGAGGAGCACGACGAGGAACACGCCCACGACATGGACGACACGGCCGAGCTGCCCGAGGCCGCCGTCCAAGCCGGAGCCCGGATGGCCGGCTAGACACATCGAACCACCCGTCGCGGCGACCGGATCGGGCCGATCGCCACCTCCCCGGGTCGGACGCGTTTGGTGCCCCTTTTCGGCCCCGTCCGGCGACGAGTCCCCACCCGGCGACCCCGAACGCCCGGCTGATCCCCGGCAGGATCACCCCTCAACCACCCATGAAGAAGTTCTTCGCACTGGCCATCGCGGCCCTCCTGTTCCTCCCCGCCACAAGCGCCTTCGGTCAAGACGGCGTGACGGTCGCCCCCGTCACCACCGAGCTCGACGCCGCCGACGAAGCTCAGCGGACGGCCATCGTCGACAGCAGCCTGGGCAAGGGCCTGGGCGTGCTCGGCCTGGGCATCGGTCTCGGCCTGCTCGTCTACGGTGCCGCGATGGGCATCGGCAACATCGGTGGCCGCGCCGCCGAGAGCATCGCCCGTCAGCCCGAGGCCGGCGGCCGAATCTTCACCACCATGATCATCAGCGCCGCCCTCATCGAAGGTGCGACGCTCTTCGCGATCGTGGCCTTCATCATCAAGTAAGGCATCACCGCCTTTTCACCGCGGCCGGCACTACCGTGTCGCCCGCGGCTTTGTCCTCCGGACCTCCGTCGCTCTGCCACTGACTGCCATGTCGCCTTCCCGTCTCGCCGCCGCCGCCGTCCTGCTGCTTCCGTCGATCGCCCTTGCCGCTGCCGCCGAGGGTGAGGAGAAAGCCGGCGGAGGTGGGCTGTTCGAGCCGATCAGCTTCGCGACGATCGCAACCAGCGTCATCACGCTGCTGATCTTCCTAGGCCTTCTGGCGGTGCTCGCCAAGTTCGCCTGGGGCCCGATCGTCAGGAGCCTGGAGGAGCGCGAGAACCGCATTCGTGGCGACATCGAAGCCGCCGAGGCCGCCCGTGCCGAGGCCGAGAAGGCCCGCGAGGAGTACCGGGCCGAGCTCGCCGGCGCCGAGCAGCGTGTCCGCGACCTCATGGCCCAGGCTCAGACCGACGGCCAGCAGCTGGCGACCCGCATCAAGATGCAGGCCCAGGAGGACGCCGAGGAGATCAAGGAGCGGGCCAACCGCGAGATCGAGCAGAATCGCCGCGACGCCGTCGAGCAGATCCGCACCGAAGCCGCCGAGTTGGCCGTCGCGGTCGCCGAGAAGATCCTTCGCCGCGAGGTGACCGCCGGAGACCAGAGCACGCTGGTCAATGCCAGCCTCGACGAGCTGGAAAAGACCGACGTCGCGACGGCCTGACCGTTCTTCATTGCCGCTTCCTCCTTCCTTTCCTGCGATGAAGACCCAGCACTCACAAGCCGCGCTCGCCTACGCCGAGGCCCTCGTCGAGTCGGCCGAGGAGCGGAACAGCCTCGAAGCCGTCGCCAACGACGCCGGTGCCCTCAAGTCGGCACTCGACGACAATCCGGACCTCGTGCCGTTCTTCCGTGATCCGTCGATCACGCAGGAAGAGCGTCAGGCCGTGCTCGACAAGGCGTTGGCCGACGCGGACGAGACGTTCAAGCGGTTCGTCGCCATCCTTAACGGCCGCGGCCGGATCGGCAGCCTGCCCGAGACCCTCGACGCCTTCGAGTACCTGCTCGACCAACGCCTCGGCAAAGTCGAGGTCGACGTCACCACCGCCAAGTCACTCACCGACGACGAGCTGGCGAACGTGACCGAGCGGCTCACCAAAATCCTCGGCCGCGACCCGGTCGTCCACCAGTACGTCGACGAATCGATCATCGGCGGCCTCGTCCTCCGCGTCGGCGACACCGTCCTCGACGCCAGCGTCCAACGCCAGCTCGAAGCAATGCGCGAGCGACTCCGCTCGTAACGTGGGCCCGGTCCCACCCCACAAGACCAACCAGACTCCCTTCCCACCATGGCCATCAACGTCAGCGAAATTACCAGCGTCCTCAAGCGCGAGATCAGCGACTTCGAGGATCGCCTGAAGGTCAGCGAAGTCGGCACCGTCATCGAAGTCGGTGACGGCATCGCCCGCGTCTACGGCCTGAAGAACGCCATGGCCGGCGAGCTGCTGGAGTTCGAGGGCGGCGTCATCGGGCAGGTCTTCAACCTCGAAGAAGACTCCATCGGCTGCGTC
This sequence comes from Planctomycetota bacterium, assembly GCA_038746835.1. Taxonomy (NCBI): domain Bacteria; kingdom Pseudomonadati; phylum Planctomycetota; species Planctomycetota bacterium. The sequence continues at coordinate 12,378 of JBCDKH010000099.1, forward strand.
ATCTACGGCAACTACCTCGACCTCAAGGAAGGCGGGGAAGTTCGCTCGACAGGTCGCCTGCTCGAAGTCGCCGTCGGTGACGAGCTCATCGGCCGCGTCGAGAAAATCCAGCGAGCAGCTTACAATAGTCAATACAGAGAAAAACTACTCAATTTTTAAATGCGATTGCCCTGGTGGTCAACCCCTGATTGACCAGTAGCCCTAACATCACTTTATTTCTGATTTCCTTTGGCGTAGTGTCTGGATATTGATTGTAAAGTGCTTACAGCTCGTGGGGTTCTAGTGTTTAATTGCAATAATAGTATATATTACTATTTATCTTTATACGTATGGGAAGACGTGCGCCAACCATCAAAATACGAGAAGAAGATC
>JBCDKH010000100.1 GCA_038746835.1 Planctomycetota bacterium
CCCGACGGCTTCGGTCTACATCGCGACGAGGGCGTTGATCCGGTTGGCAAACCGTCGACGGGTCGGCGCGGGGCGTGACGTGTAGCGGGAGCAGCGGTACCGTCGCGCGGCTTTCGGATGAGACTCGCCAGCACCGACAACCCGATTCGCGCGTGGGCGGGCGTCCATCTGACGGCCATGATCGTGGCGTTTCTGCCGGGGCTGATCGTCTTCGGCTGGCGTGGGGCGGCGACAGTGTTGCTCGTCGTCTTCGGGACGGCCGTCGGGTGGGTGGCCCTGCGACGCGTCGGGCCACGCGGCCAGGCGATGGAACCGGCGCACCTGCTCTGGTCGGCACTCGTCGCCGCGGCCTTGTTGCCGGCGCACCTCGCGGCCACGACGACGCTCGACGGCGACGCGTCCGCCATGTGGGCCGCACCGATCGCCACGGGGCTCACGCTCGTTCTGCTCGTCTGGTTGACTGCGGCCCGGTTCGGCATCGGCGTGCTGCCGGCACTGACGGCGGGGTTGCTCACGTGGGCCGCACTCGGTCCGGCCGCCCAGCCGTCGAGCGTGCTGCGATGGGAAACGGCGGTCACGGGCGATCTGGTGGATTCCACGCGTTCGCCCGTCGACGATCTCGCGGGCATTCGGTGGGTCTCGCGTCGCGCAGACGAGGTCGGTACTCCTGACGCCCGGCGGCTCGCGTCGGCACGGATGGTGCTCTCGGCCTACGGCAATGCCGAGCTCCACGCCGAGGGCCGGCGTGTGACCATGGCGAGCGTCGTCAGCGAACGGCTCCCTCCGCCCGAAGACGTCGTGCTGCTGGGCCATCCCGCACCGATCGGCATGGGCGGGGCGGCGGCGGTCGTGGCAGCGGGACTGGTCCTGTGCTTTCGCGGCGTGGCCGACGCACGCATCGCCATCGTCGTCGTGGCCTCGGCGTACGTGTCGCTCGCCACGATGCCGGTGGTGGCCGCGGTCGACGACTTCTCGACGGTCTGGACGCACCTGGCCGGCATCGGAGGCATGGGCGAGTTGCCGGGAGCCCGGGTCGGCTGGGCGACCGGGCTGACGTTCGTCCACTACGAGCTGCTGGCCGGGCCGATTCTGTTCGGGGCGATGCTGCTGGCGCCGTTGTCGAGTCTGCGTCCGCTGCGGAACAGCTGGCGTTTCCCCTACGCGGTTGCGATCGGCGTCGCGATGGCGGCGATGCAGCGGTACGTCGAGCCGAACGTCGCACCGCTCGCTGCTCTGGCGGGCGTCGCGCTGCTGACACCGCTGTTGGACCGATGGTCGCGGTCGACGACGCTCATTGAGTGATGTCCGCTCCAGATGTGCGTTCGGGTTTTGTTTGATATTCCGCGTTCAAGGCAATAAGGTCCGGTAATGTCGCCGGGGCCGATATTCCAGCGGCCGTTGGTCGGAGCTGGTGAAGGGTAAAGACTTCCGCTTGTAATGATGTCACGATCGCCGGCCATCGTCTGTGTCGCTCTCGCCGCTGCGGTGATGAGTGGTTGTGCGTCGTCGTCGTCACCGGAGGCGGAGGTGCAGACGAGCCGGTTCGCCGACATCGAGCTGCCGCCGGGCGGGCTCGGGCTATTCGTCGAGGCGTCGCTGGCGAGTCGTCGGGGCGAGGAGGAGCTGGCGGTCGACCTGCTGAGGCGCGCGGTGGCCGCGGATGACAATCTCATCGTTGCCTATCGGATGATGGGAGAGCTTCTGCTCGCCCGCGGCGATGCGACTGAGGCGGTCGAGGCTTTCACGGTGTTAGTTGAGCGCGATCCGAACACGGCGCGGTCATATGTGCTCCTGGGCGATAGCTTGTCGGTACTCGGCCGGTACTCGGCGGCGTTGAACCGCTACCTCACCGCGTTGCAGCTCGAACCGGACAATCTTGGCGCGAACCTGGGTGCCGGGACGTCGCTGGTCGCGCTCGATCGCGCGGATGAGGCGACGACGTACCTATCGACCGCCGTCAATCTGGACCCGCGATCGGCAGCGGCTTGGCGTCAGACGGCGATGGCGATGCTCGCTGTGGGGCAGCTGGAACAGGCGTCCCAGGCGATCGATCGCCTGCTCGAACTCACCGAGAACGACAACCCGCGTCGGCCGGAGGATCTGCTCTTGGCGGCGGATGTGGCGGGTGCTCGGTTCGACGCGCGGGTCGCGGAAGATCTGCTCGCCCAGGTCCGCCGGCTAAGGCCGAACGACGCTGAGCCGGTTCGTCGCCTCGTTCTGCTGCACCTGCGGTTGGGCGAGCGGTTCCTCGGCGACGGTCAAGACGCACAGGCTGCGGCCGCCTACGAGTCGGCAGAGGAGGCGATCGGCGAGCTGCTGTTGATCCTGCCGGAAGACGCCGAGGCCTGGTCGACGCTCGGCTCGGCCCGCCTTCGCCTGTGGGACATCGGCGGCCGGATCGACGACTCGCTCCGACAGGCGGCGATCGACGCGTGGGAGCGTTCGCTCGAGTTGGACCCCGAGCAGGCGGATGTGCGACGAGCCGTCGAGCAGTTCGGCCGTTGACTTCGAGCACCTGCCGCCTAGCGTGCCCGCCCGGCTAAATGGTGGCCGGCTAAGAGAAAGCACGCAGATCATGACCGGCGACCGCATTCGAATCCGCATGGAGGCTTACGATCATCGGGCGCTCGATGGCAGCGCTCGCGAGATCGTCGAGCAGGCCAAGCGGACCAACGCCCGCGTCTGCGGTCCGGTCCCGCTGCCGACGCGCGTTGAGCGGTACACCATTCTGCGTGGCCCTCACGTCGACAAGAAGTCGCGTGAGCAGTTCGAGATGCGGACCCACAAGCGCATCGTCGACATCACCGAGCCGACGGCCCGGACGATCGAGAGCCTCAACCGCCTCGTGGTTCCGGCCGGTGTCTTCGTGAAGATCAAGACGCACTGACGTCTCCGGCCTTGGCCGGCCACAAAATCCCGCTGCCATTTGCGACAGCGGCCCTGGCCGGCCTATGCTGGCGACCCGCCGGAATTGGCCGGCACGTCGGAACAACCCAGTCTCGCCCGAGACGCTCTCATCGCCTGTCGCGGAGGTCAGCCAAGACCTCGAAACTCCGGGAAACCCCGGGTAGAGCGACCGGCCCCAGAAGTCCGTCGCCACTTCGGCCAAACGGAACCAACGCCCCACTTGAGGGCGGGCATCAGCCCGGTGAACCCCGGCTGCTCTGACCCGCGACGCCATGTACCCCGCACTCCTCGGCAGAAAAATCGGGATGACACGCATCTACGACGACGAAGGTCGTCAAGTGCCTGTCACCGTCGTCCAAGCCGGCCCGTGTGACGTGACGCAGGTCAAGACGATCGACACGGCTGACGGCTACTTCGCCGTCCAGCTCGGCTTCGAGGACGCCAAGGCCAAGCACAGCACGTTCCCGGTCATCGGCCACGATGCCAAGGCAGGCGTGTCGCCCAAGCGGGTGCACCGCGAGGTTCGCCTGAAGGACGCCAGCGACAAGGCCGTCGGCGAGACCATCGACGTCAGCGTCTTCGAGGGCGTGACCGAGGTCGACGTCGTCGGCACCAGCAAGGGCAAGGGCACGCAGGGCGTGATGAAGCGATACAACTTCGGCGGTCAGCCCGCGACCCACGGCACCGAGCGGAAGCACCGCTCGCCCGGTTCCATCGGCGGCCGAGCCACCAACCGCGGCTTCAACGGTCGGCCCAAGAAGGGCCTGCGGATGGCAGGCCGCATGGGCAACGAGCGGGTCACGACCAAGAACCACAAGGTGGTCAAGGTCGATGCCGAAAACGGCCTCCTGCTCATCAAGGGCCCGCTGCCCGGTGCCAACGGCGGCCTGCTCGAAATCCACCAGTCCCTCGCAGAACGCTCCAAGAAGTCGGAGGCCGCCTGAGATGATCGACGTTCCCGTCTACAACACCGCCGGTGAGAAGGTCGACACCGTCCAGGTCGACGAGCAGCAGCTCGGCGGCGAGGTCCGGCCCGCCCTCATCAAGCAGGCCATCGTGATGTACCACGCCAATCAGCGGCAGGGCACACACAAGACCAAGGGCCGGGGCGAAGTCCAGGGCTCTGGCAAGAAGATGTATCGCCAGAAGGGCACCGGCAACGCCCGCATGGGCAAGAAGAACAACCCGATCCGTCGCGGCGGTGGCCATGCCAAGCAAAAGCTGCCCAAGGACTGGTCGCAGGACATGCCCAAGAAGCAGCGTCGCCTCGCCACGAAGAACGCGTTGCTCGCCAAGTTCCAGGATGGCAGCGTCAAGATCGTCGACGACATCGACCTGCCCGAGGTCAAGACCAAGCACATGGCCGGCTACTGGAAAGCCCTTGGCCTGGACCGCACGGTCCTCTTTGCCCTCCCGAACGCCGACGACCACAAGGCCAAGAACGCCGACCTTTTCCGGGCCGGCCGCAACCTCGCCGAGACGCGGTTCACGAGCGTCGCCCAGCTCAACGCCTGGGATGTGCTCCGGAACCGCGTCGTTCTTTTGACCCGCGCCGGCTTCGACCAGCTCCTGGCCGCCTGAATTTCCTGACCTCGTACGCACCCGCCATGGACGCCACGCAAGTCATTCGCCGGCCAATCGTCACCGAGAAGACGACCTGGGCTGCCGGCCGGCACAACGCCTACACGTTCGAGGTCTACCCCGACGCGAACAAGGCCCAGGTCCGCGACGCCATCGAGGAGCTCTACAAGGTCTCCGTCGCCGACGTCCGCACCATCGTCCGCAAGGGCAAGAGCCGTCGTACCCGCTACGGCATCGCCAAGAAGTCGGATAAGAAGCGGGCCATCGTCGTCCTCGCCGGCGACGATCGCATCGAGCTCTTCTAGTCACCTGCCACCACACCAGCCATGCCCATCAAGGTCTACAACCCGACGAGCCCAGGCCGGCGTAACGGCAGCGTCATCGACTACAAGGCGACGCTCACCGCCACCAAGCCGGAGAAGTCGCTCTGCGAACGCCTCACCAAGACCGGCGGCCGCAACCACCACGGCGTCATCACCGCCAAACATCGCGGCGGCGGCAACAAGCGCCTCTACCGCAAGATCGACTTCAAGCGGAACAAGAAGGACGGCATCCCCGCCGTTGTCAAGACGATCGAGTACGACCCCAACCGCACCTGCTTCATCGCACTCTTGGAGTACGAAGACGGTGACAAGGCCTATATCCTCGCCCCCGTCGGGCTCGAGGTCGGCCGAAAGGTCATGAACGGCGAAGGGGCGTCGCCGGAGCCGGGCAACTGCATGCCGATGAGCATGATCCCGACGGGTCTGACGATCCACAACATCGAGATGAACCCCGGCCAGGGCGGCAAGCTCGTCCGCTCTGCCGGCAACGCGGCCCGCCTCGCCGCCAAGGAAGGGCAGTACGTCGTCATCATCCTGCCGTCTGGCGAGCAGCGTCGCCTCCGCAGCGACTGCCGGGCGACGATCGGCCAGGTCGGCAACACCGACCACCAGAACGTCAAGATTGGCAAGGCCGGTCGCAGCCGGCACATGGGCATCCGCCCGCACACGCGCGCTAAGGCGATGAACCCGATCGACCACCCGCTGGGCGGTGGTGAGGGTCGCAGCAACGGCGGCCGGCACCCCGTCAGCCGCACCGGCGTCCCGGCCAAGGGTGGCGTCACTCGCGATCGCAAGAAGGCCAGCGAAAAGTTCATCCTGCGTCGTCGCAAGATGGGCAAGCAGCAGCCCCGCAAGGTCACCGTCAACGCTTAAGGATCTTCTCCCATGTCACGCAGCAGCAAAAAGGGTCCCTTCGTCGACGAGAAGCTCTACTTCAAGGTGGAAGCCCTCAATGAGGCCAACCAGAAGAAGCCCATCAAGACCTGGTGCCGGGCCTGCACGATCATCCCAGACTTCGTCGGCCACACCTTCGAGGTGCACAACGGCAAGGACTTCAAGAAGGTCTTCGTCCAGGAAGACATGGTCGGGAACAAGCTCGGCGAGTTCAGCCCCACCCGCAACTTCCGCGGCCACACGGCCGGCAAGAAGAAGTGACCCTTCTGACCTCCCTCCTTCAAGCTTCACGCCTTTAGCTTTCTGGACTCTCCGATGCCCACACGCTCCACCCATCGCTTCGCACGCACCGCCCCGAGGAAGGCGCGGCTGATCATGGACATGATCCGCGGCCGGGACGTGGACGACGCGCTGAGCATCCTCGAGTTCAACAAGCGTCGAGCGGGCTTCCTCGTCAGCAACGTCGTCAAGACCGCCGTCGCCAATTACAACGAGAACCCCGCCAATGCCGGCACCACCGGAGCCCTCTTCATCTCCGAGGCCCGCGCCGACGAAGGCCCGACCATCAAGCGCTTTCAGCCCAAGGACCGCGGCAAGGCGCACCCGATCATGAAGCGGACCAGCCACCTCGTCATCAGCGTCGACGAACGCTAATCGACCCGATCCTCCTCACCCAGAAGACGCAAAGACATGGGACAGAAGACACATCCGGTCGGCTTCCGCATCGGCATCACCGAGGACCATAAGTCCAAGTGGTACGCGCCCAAGAAGGCCTACGGCGAGTTCCTCGTCGAGGACTACAAGCTCCGCCAGTACATCGACAACAAGCTCAATCGCCGGCCTCCGTTTGCGGCGGTCAGCGAGGTCATCATCGAGCGGACTCGCGAAGAGGTGACCATCTCGCTCAAGACCGCCCGCCCAGGCCTCGTCATCGGGCCCAAGGGTGCGGAGGTCGACAAGCTGCGTGAGGAACTCGAAGACACGATCCACCGCAAGATCGGCCCGATCAAGGTCATCGAGATCAAGAACCCGGACCTCAACGCCCAGCTCGTCGCCGAAGGCATCGCCGAGCAGCTGAAGAAGCGTGCCAGCTTCCGCCGCGTGCTCAAGATGCGGCTCGAAGGCTGCAAGAACGCGGGTGCCAAGGGCGTCCGCATCCAGGTCGGCGGCCGACTCGGTGGGGCGGACATCGCCCGCAGCGAGAAGCAGACGACCGGCTCGGTCCCGCTCACCACGCTGCAGGCGTTCGTCGACTACGGCTACGCCGTCAGCAAGACCAAGGCCGGCACGATCGGTGTGAAGGTCTGGATCTACCGCGGCCGGTACGACAACCCGGTCGAGGACACCGACACCCGCCCGGGTGGCTTCCAGCGTCGCGGCCGTCGTGGCTGAGGCATCAATCGCATCCCTGATTCACTACTAGGAGAACGTCATGCCCTTGATGCCCAAACGTCGTCGGTACCGCAAGGAGATGAAGGGTCGCATCCGCGGCAACGCCAGCCGGGGAAACACTGTCGTCTTCGGCGAGTACGGCTTGATGGCCCTGGAGCCCGAGCGGATCACCGCCCGCCAGATCGAGGCCGGCCGAATCGCGGTCAGCCACTACCTGCGTCGCCAGGGCAAGCTCTTCCGCCGAATCTTCCCGCACACGCCGGTCTCCGGCAAGCCGCTGGAAGTTCGCATGGGTAAGGGCAAGGGCGACATCGACTACTACGCGGCCAAGGTCAAGCCTGGCACGATCATGTTCGAGATCGCGGGCGTGACCGAAGAGGTCGCCCGCTCGGCCCTGGCCCGCGTGGCCCACAAGATGCCGATCAAGACCCGCTTCGTCACCCGCGCCCAGACCAGCCACGCCGCCGAGCACACGCCGGCCGCCTGAACCCCGTTCCTCTACTTCGACCGACTGACATGGCCATCAAGCTCAAGGACTACACGGACAAGTCGACCGACGCGGTCGAGAAGGAGCTGGCCGACCTGCAGCGCAAGCTGTTCGACCTGCGTGTTCAGGGCGTGATCGAGAAGGTCGAGGACACGAGCCTTCCGAAGAAGACCCGCCGCGACATCGCCCGGCTCAAGACGCTGCTCCGCCAGCGCGAGCTCGCCGCCGACACGACCGCCACCGCCTAAGCCACTTTCTGAATCCATGGCCGACTCTGCCGCTACAGCTACCGCGCCGTCTCGCCCGGCTCTCCGCACCCGTCAGGGCGTCGTCACCCAAGACGCCGCCGACAAGACGATCCGTGTGCAGATGAACTACCAGACGATGCACCCCAAGTACGGCAAGTACCTGACGCGTCGCAGCGTCGTCCAGGCCCACGACGAGGCCAACGAGGCCAAGAAGGGCGACACCGTCCTGATCGCCGAATGCCGCCCGCTCTCCAAGACCAAGCACCACCGCCTGCTCCGCATCGTCGAGCGCGGCCCGGACAATCGATAGTGACTAGCTGTTAGCGGCTAGGGCCTAGCCCAGAGCCGGAACCAGACCGCGAACCGACTTTCTCTTCTGACTAAGCCCTAGCCGCTAACAGCTAACAGCTCCTCCGAAATGATCCAGCAAGAGTCCTATCTCGACGTCGCCGACAACAGCGGTGCGAAGCAGGTCATGTGCATCAAGGTGCTCGGCCGGAGCACCAGCCGGCGTCACGGCATGACGCGTCCCGCCGCCGCCGTCGGCGAAGAGATCATCTGCAGCGTCAAGAAGGCGCTGCCCGGCGGCGAGGTGAAAGAAGGCCAGGTCGTCCGCTGCGTCATCGTCCGCACCAGCTACCCGACCAAGCGTCGCGACGGCAGCTACGTCCGCTTTGATGAGAACGCCGCCGTGCTCATCGGCACCGACGGCAACCCGCGCGGCACCCGCATCTTCGGCGCGATCGCCCGCGAGCTGCGTGAGAAGGGCTACAGCAAGATCGTCAGCCAGGCCTCGGAGGTCTGGTAGCAACCGGTTTCACCCGCACCCCCCAAGGAACACAGACATGGCTGCCAAGATTAGAAGTGGCGACACGGTGCAAGTGATCACCGGCGACGACAAGGGCAAACGCGGCAAGGTGCTGCGTGTGCTTCGCGACACCGAAAAGGTGCTCGTCGAGGGCATGAACCAGGCGTGGAAGCACGTCAAGCCCACGCAGCAGAACCCCAAGGGCGAGCGCCGCCGCATCGACCGGCCGCTGCACGTCAGCAACGTGATGGTCGTCGATCCGGAATCGGACAAGCCGACGCGGGTCAGGTTTGAAGAGCGTGATGGCGTGAAGCACCGCGTCGCCGTCAAGAGCGGCGCCAGCCTCGGCCGCGTTTGAGATAGGGCGAAAGGAACCACCAGATGGCCAAAGGAAGCAAAGAACAACGCCCGCAGAAGGTGACTGCCCTCAAGACCGAGGAGCGGCCCAACACCGACGTTCCGCCGGTGCGTCTGCAGAAGCATTACCGCGACGCCGTCGTGCCGAAGCTCAAGGAGCAGTTCGGCTACTCGAACCTGCATGCGATTCCCAAGCTCGAGAAAATCGTCATCTCGATGGGCCTGGGCAAGGCGATGGTTGCCGGCGACAAGATCCGCATGGAACTCGCCGAGAAAGAGCTGACGCAGATCGCTGGTCAGAAGCCCGTCCGCACCAAGGCCAAGAAGTCGGTCGCCGGCTTCAAGGTTCGCGAAGGTCTGGAGACCGGCCTGATGGTCACGCTCCGCGGGGCCCGCATGTACGAGTTCTTAGATCGCCTGATCCACCTCGCGATCCCGCGCGTCAAGGACTTCCGCGGCCTGTCGCCCAAGAGCTTCGACAAGCAGGGCAACTACAACTTCGGCCTGAACGAGCAGGTCGTCTTCCCCGAGATCGACTCGGCGTCGGCGACCTACCAGCAGGGCATGAACGTCACCATCGCCACGACCGCCGCCACGCCCGACGAGGGCCGGGCGCTGCTCAACGGCTTCGACTTCCCCTTCCGCAAAGAAGACCAGGCCGCCTGATCGCGGCTGATTCCACCGAACCCTACCACATGGCCACCACCGCCTGGATCGTCAAGCAGAAGAAGCGCGACGCACTGCGTCAGAAGCACTGGGAGAAGCGTCAGCAGCTCAAGGCCGAGGGCGACTACGCCGGGCTGGCCCGCCTGCCGCGCGACTCGTCGCCCGTGCGTGGCCACAAGCGTTGCGCCCTGACCGGCCGCTCGCGTGGCTACATGGGCAAGTTCAACATCTGCCGTCACCAGTTCCGCGACCTCGCCCTCAAGGGCATGATTCCCGGCGTCCGCAAGAGCAGCTGGTAATGCCGCTCGCAGCTATCAGGTTACTCGCTTACAGCTCCTTTCGAAGACACGCACTATGAGCATGCAGGACCCCATCGCGGACATGCTGACCCGCATCCGCAACGGCAACCGAGTCGGCCGCAAGTCGGTTCTCGTCAAGGCGAGCAAGGTCTGCCGTGGCATCGCGGGCGTTCTCAAGGACGAGGGCTTCATCGAAGGCTTCGACGACGTCCCGGACGCGCCCGGCACCGGCCACCAGGGCATGATCCGCGTCCACCTCAAGTACACGCTCGGCGGCGACAAGGCGATCCAGGAGATCCGTCGCTACTCCAAGCCCGGCCGACGCGTCTATCGCGGCGTTGCCGACATGCCCCGCGTCCTGGACGGCCTGGGCATCAACGTCGTCTCCACCAGCCGCGGCGTCATGAGCGACCGCAAGTGCCGCGACGAAAACGTCGGCGGCGAGCTCTTGTGCCAGGTCGCCTGAATTCACCCACCTCGAAGCCGCCGCTTCTTGCGGCGTGAGCCTCAAAGGAAACTGCCATGTCCCGTCTCGGAAAGAAACCCGTCGCGATCGCCAAGGGTGCCAAGGTCAGCGTCGACGGCCAGACCGTCAATGTCGAAGGCCCCAAGGGCAAGCTCTCGTACACCGCCCAGCCGGCCATCGAGGTCAAGGTCGATGGCGAGGAAGTTGTCGTCGCCCGTCGCGACGAGCAGCGGCAGAGCAAGGCCTTCCACGGCCTGACGCGTGCCCTCATCGCCAACATGATCGTCGGCGTCACCGAGGGCTACAAGAAAGAGCTCGAAGTCCAGGGCGTCGGCTACTCCGCGACCCTCAAGGGCAAGAAGCTCGAGTTGGCCGTCGGTTTCGCGAACAAGATCACGCGCGACATTCCCGACGGCCTGAACGTCAGCGTCGACGGCAACACGAAGATCGAGGTCACCGGCATCGATAAGCAGCAGGTCGGCCAGTTCGCCGCCTACGTCCGGGCCGCACGCAAGCCTGAGCCGTACAAGGGCAAGGGCGTTCGCTACCTCGGCGAGCAGGTCAAGATCAAGCCCGGCAAGACCACCGGTAAGTAAGAAGCCCCAATCGTCCGCGGCCGACGCACACTCCGTCGCCACAAGCGGGCTCCCGAAAGGATCACACGATGGCAGACAAGAACAAGCTCAAGGCCAAGCGGCTCCAGCGTCGCAAGTACAGCATCCGCCACAAGATCGTCGGCACGTCTGAACGGCCGCGGCTGTCGGTCTTCCCGAGCGGCAAGCACATCTACGCCCAGGTCATCGATGACATGGCGGGCCGCACGTTGGCATCCGCCGGCACGCTCGGCAAGAGCTCGGTCGTTTCCGACGGCTCGACCTGCAACGTCGACGCCGCCAAGGCGGTCGGCAAAGCCGTCGCCGAGAAGGCCAAGGCAGCGGGCGTGACGCAGATCGCATTCGACCGCAACGGCCGCCGCTACCACGGCCGCGTCAAGGCTCTGGCCGACGCCGCCCGTGAAGAAGGTCTCCAGTTCTGAGCTGACAACGACACATCACCGCCGCGTCCGCAGCACCCTTTGCCGGCACTGACGCGGCGGCTTCCATATCCAAGACCGGCTAACCCAACGCTCCGCACCGACACCGATGCCTGACGAAACCCCTGACACTGCTCCCAAGACTGCCGAAGGCGCCGACGCGGCTGCCGACGCCCCCAAGACCGATGCGGCTCCGGCCGGTGATGCGGCTCCGGCGACGGCAACGCCCGAGTCGGTCTTGTCGACCCCGACGATCGAACCGGCCGCGAAGGTCGGCCCCGTCGTCCCCGGCGGCCCACGCACGGGTGGCCAAGGCGGACAAGGCGGCGGCCAGGGTGGTGGTGGCCGTGGTCGCGGTGGTCAGTCCGGCGGTCCGCAGCGTGGCGGCAACCGCGGCGAGCGTCGTCGCGACATCGACGACGAAGGCGTCGAGTCGAGCGTGATCCGAATCTACCGCTGCAGCAAGGTCGTCAAGGGCGGCCGAACGTTCAGCTTCGCAGCTCTGGTCGTCGCTGGTGACCGAACCGGTCGCATCGGCATCGGCTACGGCAAGGCCAACGAGGTCCCTTCGGCCGTCGAGAAGGCGTCCAAGGAAGCCCGCAAGAGCCTCTTCAAGTTCCCGATGCAGGGCACGACGATCCCGCACGTCGCCATCGGCAAGAGCGGCGCGTCGACCGTCAAGCTCATCCCGGCCCTTCCCGGCACCGGCGTCACCGCCGGCAAGACGGTTCGCCCCGTCCTCGAACTCGCCGGCCTGAGCGACGTGCTGACCAAGGCCTACGGCTCGACGAGCCCCAAGAACCTGCTCAAGGCCACGATCGACGCCCTCCGCAAGCTCCAGAGTCGCGGCGACGTCGAAAAGCGTCGCGGCGTCGACCTGGAACAGGGCGCGGGCGAGCTGCAGACCGTCGCCGCCTGAAGCCGGCAAGTAGGAAGTGTGAATGCTGAATGCGGCCAGAGCAGGCAGTTCAGCATTCAGCATTCCTACTTCAAACTTTCTCTTCCCCCGCGAGGCCAGCTCCCGGCCGCTTAGTCAAAGGAGCACAGTTCCATGAGCAATCCGAATCTTCTTCACGACATCCTCAAGGCCGCCGGCAAGCACAAGCGCAAGCAGCGTGTCGGCCGCGGTGAGGCTTCCAAAGGCAAGACCGCCGGCCTCGGCCACAAGGGTGCCGGCTCACGCGGCGGCAAGCCCAAGCGCCTCGGCTTCGAG
>JBCDKH010000101.1 GCA_038746835.1 Planctomycetota bacterium
GGAGGTGACGATCGGCTTCGGCTGCTGTCGGCCATCGCTGCGTCTCTGGAGGCGCACTCGTCCGACAGCGAGGGCGAAGCCGTGCTGCTCCTGGCCGACAAGCTCCAGCAGCAGGGACTGCTTCGCGGCGACGTCGTGACCGCCGACGACCTGGCGGCGACCGTCCGCCGCCTCCGCGAACACCCGGCCACCGCGGACGAACTCGGCGTTCTCGACGCGGCCTCGCGCCGACTGCCGCATCACGCACCGCTCCAGCGCTACGCCGCTGCCGCCTACGACCAGGCGAACCTCCCGGATCAGGCGTCGCGCATTCTCCGCCGCGCTGCCGAGGCTGTGGATGCCTCTGCGGAGTATCAGCGTCTCGCGTACAGCCGCGCTCGCCGGGAGAACGATGCGACCGACGCATTCCGTTACGCCCGCCGCTGGCTCACGCTGCTGCCTCCCGACGACCCAAGCGCCGCCTACGCCGAGACGGCCGTCGCGGACTCTCTTGTGCTCCGCGGCCGGTACGACGAAGCCGCCGCCCTGCTTGAGCCGCGCTTGCCGATGGCGATGGACAATCCCGGCCCGTATGGCCACCTGCTCTACCTCGCCGCAGAGGCCACCGCCGCTCAGGGGCGGGAGTCGATCGCTCGCCAGATCATCCAGCCGCACCTGACTCGCCAAGACGAAGGTGGCCAAGGCTGGCGTCGACAATTTGCACGACTCGCCGCCGATGTGCTGCCGTCTGCCGACGACGCTGCCGACTGGCTCCGCATGCTCGACTACCACGTCGAACAGCTGCCGCCCGGCCTCGACACTGATGCCGAACGCCTGATGGTCGCTTCGGCCTTGGGGCGACTCGGCGTGCGGTCCGACGATCCGTCGCTGCTCCGCGTCGCACGGCTTCGGCTGACACGCCTGCTCGAAGGTCCGCTGGCTGTCGGCGATTCGGCACGTGCTGCCGACCTGACCGTTTCGGCCTGGACGGCCTACGCGCAGGTCAGTCGCTACCTCGACGATCAGGCCGAAGCTGAGCGCGCATGGCGGCGCGTGCTCGCCAACGCACCGCGCGACGCAGCGGCCGCGAACGAGTTGGCATTTCTGCTCCTCCGCAGCGAACCGATCGGCACGTCTTCGGCAACGAGCCCGCGCATCGCCGAGGCGATGGCATGGTCCGACGTCGCCGTCGAGCAGCGACCCGACATCGCCGCCTACCACGACACACGGGCCCGCATCCTCGCCGCCCAGGGCCGTCCGCTTGCTGAAGTCGCCGAGGCGTTCGACGCGGCGCTTCGGCTTGACGCAACGTTGCTGGACGCGCTGCTCGGTGCCGCGACGGTCAAGCTGCAGCAGGCCCGTCAGCTCGAACGCACCGAGTCAGTGGAGTCGACGAGCGAGGCACAGACCTTCGACCCGGCAGCCGCTGAGGCCGAGGCCCTCGTGCGCGAGGTCCAGTTACTGTTCGATCGGTCCGAGCCGCTTGTCCAGGATGCCCTTCGCGACGGGAAACTCGCGGGGCATCTTGAGGATGAATACCGCCTGATCGCTGACGCACTGGCCGCCGATGACCGATGAGGCTCAAGTCTCGCGACCTTTCCCATGTCCACGATGCCGTCGATCAACACGCCCGTCCTGCTCGTCGGCAGCCACGGCATGCTCGCCGCTGCGATGCGTCGATCGCTGTCGCGTCGCAAGGTCACCGACATCCACTTCGTCGATCGCGATGAGTGCGATGTCACCTCGGACAACGACGTCGCGGCCACGTTCGATCGCGTCCGGCCGAAGCTGGTCATCAACTGCTCCGCCTACACCGCCGTCGACAAGGCCGAGGTCGAGGAGGAAATCGCTACCCAGCTCAACGGCGCGGCTGTCGGACGCATGGCGGCCGTGTGTCGAGAGCACGGTGCGACGTTCGTCCACTTCGGCACCGACTTCGTCTTCGATGGCCAAGCTGACACGCCCTACGGCGAGACCGACGAGCCCGCCCCAGTCAGCGCGTACGGCCGGAGCAAGCTGGCTGGTGACAAGGCGCTCTTCGACAGTGGCGGCGACGATTGGTTGCTGCTCCGCACAGCGTGGCTCTACGGCCCGTGGGCAGGTCGGCCTTTCCCCAAGGTCATGGTCGACGCCGCCAAAGCTGGCAAGCCACTCCGCGTCGTCAGCGACCAGCACGGCAGCCCGACGCTCACGATCGACCTCGCCGAGACGGCACTCGACCTCCTCGCCGGTGGCCACCGTGGCCTGTTCCACGTCACCGGCGGCGGGCGGACGACGTGGTTCGACTTCACGCGCGAGATCCTGCAGCAGTTCAAGGTCACGCCCAAGAGCCTCGACCCCGTCACCGCCGCCGACTGGGCGGCGATGCGACCCGACTCCGCGACGCGCCCGGCGTTCAGCGTCCTCGACACCTCAAAAGTCGAAGCCGCGCTCGGACGTTCGATGCGCGATTGGAAGATCGCACTTCAGGACTATCGGGACCTGGTCGCAGCGGAACCGTGATTCCGGGTGGATGCATGTCTCTTTCGACACGTCACGACCCCGATGGTCTTGGTTAGCGGTGAGCGAACTTGCGAACATCGATCTGAAATCGATTGAGTTGTGTCGCGTCATAACCTCGGTGTGCCTCGTTACCAACCGCACGAGTCTGTCGAGTGCGCCGTGTGCCAGCGCGAGGTCCCCGGTCGGCTCATCACGCTGCACCACCTCAAGCCCAAGAGCCGCGGCGGTGGAGCCGACGTGCGTGTGCCGACGTGCAAGACCTGCCACAAGCAGATTCACGCCAGCTTCAGCAACAAAGAACTCGACGACGGCTTCGACAGCGTCGGAGCCCTCCGCCAGTCGCCACGACTGAAGGGGTTTCTGTCCTGGGTCCGCAAGCAAAAGCCCGATCGGACGTTCTCGGTCGCTCAGGACTCGCGGCGCCCTGCGAAGAAGCGCATCCGCCTCGCCGCGAGGCGCGGATCGCGATAGACGGAAATCGCACCCTTCCGTCATCCCGAGCGAGCGCAGGGAGTCGAGGGACCTCGTCTTGCACTCTGAGCCGAGCCGGGCGAGGTGCCTCGGCTGCGCTCGGAATGACGGATGGGACGTCACCGCGCTGCCGACGCCAACCGCGCGATAAACGACTCGCAGCCACGGGCGGCGTCGGAAGCGCCGGTCTTAACGCGGTAGTCCAGTTCGGCCAACGCGTCGGTCGCCTTGGAGAGCCGCGACTTGCCCACGGCCGACGCCGATCGCAGGACGCCATCGACATCCGCGTACGGCGGCATCTTGAGCGCTCGCTTGATTTCGCCCGGACCACGCCCCTGCCGTTGGAGCGACTCGGCGAGGTGCGCCTTGTCGAGCCAACCCGCCAGCCAAGCCACGGCCCTGAACTCGCTCGACGGATCGGTCGCCAGCAGCTGACGCCACACCGTCACCGCCCGGCCGGCATCGCCGCGGGTGATGGCGTCGGTCATGGTCCACATCTGCTGCTCGCGACGGAACGCGACGCCGCCCGCGACGTCGTCGACGCCGATGCTGCCGTCACACTGCAGGGCGAGCTTGGCCAATTCGTTGTCGAGCCCGGCCCTGTCCACGCCGACGGTGTCGACGAGCAATCGCGCGGCATCGGCGGCGAGTCGCAGGCCATGGACGTCCTTCGCACGCTGGCCGAGCCACCGGGCGGCCTCGTGCGGCTTCATCGCCTTGGCCGCGGTCACCTGGCCGACCTTGGCGACGAGCTTGTAGACCTTCGTGTTCTTGGGCAGGGTCTGCAGCCGCAGGATCAGCGTCGATTCCGTCGCGGGCGAAGCGAGGTAGCCCTCGAGCGTTTCGCGGTGCTTCGTGACGAACGCGTCGGCCTCGCGAAGGACGACCACGCGTCGGCCGCCGAACATGCTGACACTGCGGAGCTCGTCGAAGACATCGCTGGGCGTGGCGACGGGGCCGTCGAGCGACGTGACCGCGGGCTCCGCGCCTGCTGCCGCGAGGGCTTCGTCCAGCGCCTCCTCCTCCCCGAAGGCGTCCAGGCCCACCAGGGCGATGACAGGCGGCACGTCACGCATTGATCGGACGGTAGCCTCACGACGGGTCCGAATGACGCCGCGAAACTGGTGCTTTACCATGCCGACGTGAAGCGTCGTGACGATTCGGCCGATGCGCGGGCGGACGCGGCGATGTTGCAGTCGCTGGTCGACAAGGCGTCGTCCTTGGCGTCAGTGCTACGTCGTCAGTCGGCTGCAGCACGATCGGCCGAGGTCGGCTCTAGGGTGCGGGAGGCCGCCGAAGCCGCCGAACGCCTCGCCACCACCGCTCAAGTCGCCCAATCGGACGCCCAGCCCTGACTCTCCATCCATGTCTGCCCCCGACTCGCCTTCGATGAACGACAACGACCCGGTCGACCCGTCCTCAGAGACGGCGGCCGAGGCTCCGCTCCCGCCGGAGGTTCGCGACGCGACTGACGCCCCGCCGGTCGAGGACGCCCCCGTCCCGCCACCAGGACCGCACGAGGCCAAGGGCGGCAGCTACTTCCGCAACGTCCGATACGTCATCTTCCTCGCCATCCTCGGCATGGGTGGCTGGTTTATGTACGACGGCTTCGTCGGGTACCCGACCGAGCGCGACGAGTACCGACGCTTGACGACCGAGGCTCAGCAACTTCGCGACGCAGCCCGCGACGCCGATGCCGCGGCTATTGACGAACAGGTGGTCGAGCAAGGTCTGAAGGACCACAGCGACCTCAGTATCCTTCTGCAGAAAGTTCTCGGCTTCACGCTCCCGCCGATCGGGCTGGTGCTGCTGGTCCGCTGGCTCTACATCAGCCGAGGCGTCGTCCGGCTGGACGAGAACGACGTCCTCCACGCCCCGGGACACCCGCCGGTTGCGATGAGTGACGTCAAGGAAATCGACGATCGCCAGTGGGAGCGCAAGGGCATCAGTCACATCGGCTACAGCGTCGACGGCAGCGAGGGCTCGGTGAAGCTCGACGACTTTGTCTACGAGCGTGCACCGATCGACGCGATTCACGACCGCCTCGTTCATCTCAAGAAGGATGCGTAGCCTTGCGTTCACGCCGGGTTGATCAAGGCCTGGCGACGTCTTGTCGGTAGAGCCATGAGCCGGATTCTCGTAGCGGTCAGCAGTCCTCAAGCCAGCGAGCGGGCCGTCGTGCCTGTTGCGGATCTGGCGAGCCGGCTCGACGCTGAAGTGCTGGTCGTCCACGTCACAAGGCCCAGCGGCACGTCCAACGGGTCCAGCCAGAGCGACCGAGGCGAGCAGGCCGTTCGGACGCTGGGCGACAAGATTCGTGCCAAGGGCGTGAGCGTTCAGACGCTGCTGATGTTCAGCGACGACGTGGCCCAGGCGATCCTCGCAACTGCTGAAGAACGCAACGCAAGCCTCATTCTGCTCGGCCTGACGAACAAGGGAGTCTTCCAGCGGATCGTCGCGGGCAACGTGCCCGTGGAGCTGCTTCGGAACACCAAGGTGCCGGTGCTGCTCCTGCCGCCGGACTACCGCGAGACGTTGTAGTTCCCACCAACCCTGGTGCTATCGTGCCGGCCCACAGGAATCGCCGCCACGATGTTCGACACGCCCTCGCACTACGTCCCGAAACAGGTTTTCTTCACCCAGGGCGTCGGCGTGCACCGCGAGAAGCTCATGAGCTTCGAACTCGCCCTACGCGACGCCGGCATCCAGAAGCAGAACCTGGTCAAGGTCAGCAGCATCTATCCGACCAGCTGCGAGATCATCTCGAAGGAAGAGGGCCTGCCGAAGCTGCGAGCTGGGCAGATCACATTCGTCGTCCTCGCCGAGAGCTCGACGGCCGAGGAGAACCGCCTTGCCTGCGCCGGCATCGGCCTGGCCCTGCCGCGCGACCATGAGCACGGCTACATCGCCGAGCACCACGGCTTCGGCATGACCAAAGAGAAGACCGAAGACCTCGTCGAGGACCTCGCCGCGACCATGCTCGCGACGACGCTCGGCGTGCCCTTCGACCCCGATAAGGCGTGGGACGAACGGGAACAGCAGTACGCCATGAGTGGCGAGATCATCAAGACCGAAAGCTGGGTCGTCGTCGAACCCGGTGCCCCCGGTCCGCTCTGGACCAGCGTCATCAGTGCTGCGGTCTTCATCCTGGACTGATCGACACTCAATTCCAACACCGCAGATAACGAAGCCGTGGGCTGAGCGAAGCGATGCCCCGGAACAAGCACACGTTGGCTTCGCTCCGGGGCATCGCTTCGCTCAACCCACGGCTTCCGATCTGTCGGAGCACAGACGCCACCGTCGTGCGACTGTCGGTCTCTTGCGATAAACTGTCCCGATGTCGCGCGTCCTGTGCTGTCTCGGTCTGGCTCTCTTCGCTGCAGGATGCTCGTCGTCCGAAGCCCCCCCGCCAGAGCCCGTGGTCGACTTCGACGCGACGCCGTCGACGTCCGGTGAACCAGCTTCGGTTGCAGAAGCCAACGAACCCGTCTCCCTGACGCCCCAAGCCCAAGGCGACGCGACGCTGACGATCTTCTGCCGCGACTTCACCGGACCCAACCACGCTGCCGACGCTCAGCAGGCCAAGGCGTTCGCGAACAAAGCCGCAAAAGCCGAAGGGGCCGACGGCAACTTCTACGTCGTCCACGGTGACAGCCGCAGCGTGCTCTACCACGGCTTCTACCGCACCGACGACCCGGCCGTCGACGAACGTGAGGCCAACCGCGTGTTCGCAGACCGACGGCTCATCGAGCAGATGACGTTCGTCTCCTCCATCGAAGGCCCACAGAAAGCGTTCCCCCGCGCCATCGTCCGGCCGCTTGAAACGCCCGATCCCGTCGCCCCGGCCGAATACGACCTTCGCAACAGCGACGCGTTTTGGACTGTCGGCATCGCCACCTACACGCAGAAGCAGGCGGCCGTCGACTCGGTCCTCGACGCGCGTCGCCAGGGCTTCGAGGCCTACTACCTGCACAAGGGCAACTTCAGCTACGTCACCATCGGTGCCTGGCCGCGCGAGGCCGTTCGTGAGCAGAAGTCGTCGAAGGACATCTCCGACAACTTCGCCAACATGCTCGCCCCGCCGGACCTGGTCCTCGGCACCGGCCGGCTCGCCGACGCCATTCGTGCGAAGCGTCGCGAGCAGGGGAAGAACGACGTATCGATCGAGGTCAGACTCGACGTCGCCGACCCGACACTGCTGGAGACGATTAAGAGCTTCGACTACTCGCTCGACGGGTTTGTCCAAGGCCCGGATCCGCTGCTGGTGAACGTCCCCAGTACGCTGAATCGTCGCCAGCCGACAGAAGTGAAACCACTGGAAGCGGTGCCCGAGGCCAAGGTCGACAACCTTCTCACACGCCCGCCGGGCCTGTAGCCTCGTTGTCATGTCGGGCGACCTCCTGATCGCAACACGCAACGTCGGTAAAGCGAAGGAACTCGCTGCGCTCTTCGACGGCCGCTGTCGTTCGCTGGCAGACCTGCCCGACGACGGCTTCGAGCCCGACGAGACGGGCCGGACGTTCCGCGACAACGCCTGCCTCAAGGCCGTCGGCTACGCGCGACATCTCGCCTGTCCGGTCTTGGCGGACGACTCGGGTCTCGCCGTCGATGCCCTCGGCGGCAAGCCCGGCGTCCACTCCGCCCGGTTCGCCAACATGCACAACGCCGGCTCCGGCGACGAGGCGAACAACGCCCTGCTCCTGCGTCGCCTGGCCAACGTACCCGACGACCGCCGCGGTGCTCGATTCGTCTGCGTCTTGGCACTCGCCGACGCGACGGGTCGCATCCTGATGACGGCCGAGGGCGACGTTCGAGGAACTATCCTTCGCGAACCACGCGGCAGCAACGGCTTCGGCTACGACCCACTCTTTTTCGTGCCGTCGCTCCGCAAGACGACGGCCGAGCTCTCGCCCGAAGACAAGGCCGCCATCAGCCATCGCGGGCAGGCGTCGCGGCGGCTTCGCGACCTGCTGTCGCGTCATCCGCTGGCGGTTTGAAGTGGACGTTCGTGCAGAAGTGCGTCATGCCCAGACGACGCGCGTTCCGCACCGTCGGCCCGTCGCCGTCGCCCTCCGTCACCGCAAAGTCACAGCCCGCCGCCTTGGCCGCGTGAAGTCGCGCGAGGAATAGATCGCGATGCAATCCACGCCGACGAAACCCTGGCCGAACGCCGCCGCCGAACAGCATCGCCGGCCACGGCTTGCCCGGAACCTGCGCTGGAATCAGGAGGCACCCGATGCCCGCCATCTCATCGTCGACGTAGGCCGCGAAGACCTGGTTGCCCCGACGCGTCCGCGCGTGTCGCCACTCCTCGCGCTCGATGTCCGAAACGACGTGTCCATCGTCGGAGTTGAAGCCCTGCTCCATCACCGTGATCGACTCGTCCAGCGCATCAGGGTCCGACAGGTCGACCTCGCGAACGTCGGACACGACCGCCGGCCAGTCCGCGTGCAAGTCGGCTGACATGTTGATCTCGACGCTGTGCACGGCCAGGCCGACTCGAGCGACTTCCCGCGCCGTCGACTCGTGGGCCGCGTCGCAGACGACGATCTCTGGTGACGCCGGTTCCTCCGAGTAGAACTGCAGGAGCTTCTGCAGGTCGTCGCCTGTCACGGGCCGATCGATGCCGAGGCCGACGCACTGGTTCACCCACCAGCCGTCGCGGCCCCGCCCCGCCATTGCACCGGCGATCTCGATCGACGTCGGCGCGACGTCCCGCAGGCTCACCTTGTGCATGGCGATCCACGCTTCGAGTCGCTCCCGGTAGTCCGCCGCCGCGTCCACGCAAGACGCTATCGCCCTCTAACGTCGTGGCGTGGCAGAAGCGCTCAAGATCGGCCTGACGCAGATGGCGTGCGGTGACGACATCGGCGCGAATGTCGACGCTCAGATCAAGCTGATCCACGACGCGGCCGACGCCGGGGCGAAGGTCGTCTGCACGCAGGAGTTGTTCGCGAGCAAGTACTTCTGCCAGGGCGAAGACCACCGCTTCTTCGACCTCGCCGAGCCGATTCCCGGCCCGACCACCGAGCGTTTGCAGGCCGTGGCGAAGGAGCGCGAGATCGTCGTCGTCGGCAGCCTCTTCGAGAAGCGAACGGCAGGCCTCTACCACAACACCGCCGTCGTCATCGACGCCGACGGCTCGCTGCTCGGGTCGTATCGGAAGATGCACATCCCCGACGACCCGCACTACTACGAGAAGTTCTACTTCACGACCGGCGACCTTGGCTTCCGCAGCTTCAAAACCCGCTACGCGACCATCGGCGTCCTCATCTGCTGGGATCAGTGGTTCCCGGAGGCCGCGAGACTCACAGCGATGAGCGGGGCCGAGATCCTCTTCTACCCGACCGCCATCGGCTGGCACCCAGCAGAGAAGGCCGAGTTCGGCCAGGCCCAGCACGAGGCGTGGCTGACGATGATGCGCAGCCACGCCATCGCCAACGGCTGCTTCGTCGCCGCCCCGAACCGCATCGGCCACGAACACGTGCTCGACCCCGACGGCCGGCCCTACTCCGAAGCCGGTATCGAGTTCTGGGGCCAAAGCTTCCTCTGCCGCCCCGACGGCCAGGTCGCCGCCGAGGCGTCAGTCAATGAGCCGGGCGCGCTGGTGGTCGACTGCGACCTCTCCCGCGTCGCCTTCAGCCGCACCCACTGGCCCTTCCTGCGAGATCGTCGGATCGATGCGTACAGCGAGATCACACGTCGGCTGATCGATTGACGCTGCTCCTACCTTTGACCGTGGCGGCCTGCGGCACTGGCGAGCATGTGAAGACGCACCGGACCAACGTGCCGCTATCGCTCGAACTCGGCGGCGTGTTGCCGGGGGTGACCATCGCGTACGAGACCTGGGGCACGCTTCGACAGTTCGGTGACGGGCGGACCAACGCCGTCCTGATCTGCCACGCGCTCACGGGCGACTCCCACGTCGCCCGGCACGGCAGCGACGACAAGCCGGGCTGGTGGGACCTCGTCGTCGGGCCGGGGAAGCACCTCGACACCGACGAGCTTTTCGTCATCTGCAGCAACACGCTCGGCGGGTGCAGCGGGACGACCGGGCCTGGAGATGTGAACCCGGCGACGGATCGGCCTTGGGCGGCGAGCTTTCCGGCGATCACGCAGCGCGACGCCGTCGCTGTCCAGCGACGCCTCGTCGACCACCTCGGCATCGATCGCCTCGCGGCCGTCATTGGCGGGTCGATGGGTGGGCAGCAGGCACTGCAGTGGGCGCTCGACTCCGGCGAGTGCGTCGATGCGTGCGTTCTGCTCGCGACCAGTCCGTGCCTCTCCAGCCAGGCGCTCGCCTTCGACATCGTCGGCCGAAACGCCATCCTGCGCGACCCGGCCTTCCATGACGGCGACTACCACGACCACGCCGACGAGCCACGCGTCGGCCTGGCGCTGGCACGCATGCTCGCCCACATCACCTACCTGTCGCGCGACGGCATGACCGCCAAGTTCGACCCGGAGCGCGACAAGCCACGCGATCTCGACGGCGATTTCGCACGCTCCTTTGAAGCCAACTTCGGCGTCGGAAGCTACCTCGCCCACCAGGGCGACAAATTCGTCGAACGCTTCGACGCCAACAGCTACGTCGCCCTCACCCGGGCGATGGACCGGTTCGACCTCGGCCGCAGCATCGACGAGTTGGCCGGACGACTCGCCAACGAGACACACGAGCGGACACGCTTCGCCGTGGCCAGCTTCAGTAGCGACTGGCTCTTCCCGCCGGAGCAGAGTCGCCAGATCGTCGGCGGTCTCAGTCGGGCCGGGCGACACGTGAGCTACGTCGAAATCACCAGCAACGGCGGCCACGACGCGTTCCTATTGCCGGCCGAGGTCGACCAGTACGGCGGCTTCATCCGAAGCATCTGCCGGCCGTCGCCCGAGTCGACGCCTGCTTCCGACGCAACGCCGCGGCCTGACCACGACGCGATCCTCTCGCTCATCGACCCGGGCGACTCGGTCCTCGACCTCGGCTGCGGCGACGGCTCGCTATTGCTGCGACTGCGTGAGCAAGGCCAGCCGACGATCGCCGGCATCGACGTCGCCACCGACAACGTCCTCGCCGCAACAGCCCGCGGGCTCGACGTCATGGACGCCGACTTGAACACGCCACGGGAGTTCTTCCGCGACGGACAGTTCGACGTCGTCGTGCTGAGCCAGGCGCTGCAGAACGTCGAAAACACGCTGGGCGTCATGCGGGAGATGCTCCGCGTCGGCAGGCGTGCGATCGTCAGCTTCCCGAACTTCGCCCACGCGCCGCTGCGACGCATGCTCGCCGACGAGGGCCGCAGCCCCAAGGCGGACGGGCCTTATGCGTTCGAGTGGTACGACTCGCCCAACCGCCGCTTTCCGACGATCGCCGACTTCCACGACCTGTGCGACAAGCTCGGCCTCGTCGTCCAGCGGGGCATCTACCTCGACACGCACACCGGCCGGACGGTCGATGATGAGCCGAACCTGCACGCCGACCTGGCGGTGGTGGTGGTCGCAACCGTGTAGACTGAAGTCGGCATGGCCGAGTTCTCGTGTCCATCCTGCGACGCCACGCTCCGCACGCCTCCCGGCAGCGGCGGCCGGGCCGTGCTCTGCCCGAAATGCCGGGATGTGGTCACGGCTCCAGAGGACGAGTTGCTCGAAGGCGTCGTCGTCGACGAACCCGAGCACGTGGCCGCCGTCGCTCCGACGCAGCAGCGGCTTGAGGCGGCATCTGGTGCTTGGCAGCCAGGTTCAACGCTCAAGGTCAGGGGACCTGTCCGCCGTTACGGCTTCAACTGTCAATATTGCTCCAGCCGCCTCGAGGCGAACACGGCCGTCGCGGGCCAGGAGGGCCAATGCCCGACCTGCAGCAACACGATCATCATCCCGATCCTGGACCGCTCGGGCCGGCTGATCGACCCGATGACCGGCAAGGTCATCAAGCAAGACCCGCACCCCGTCCACGCCTACGCCGCCGCCGGCGATCACGCGCCGCTCATCGAGCGCGGCGACGACGGGCACCAGTACATCCGCTGCCCGCGCTGCACCGCGTCGAGCCCTGTGACGGCCAACAACTGCCGGAACTGTGGCATGCCGTTCACCATGGAGGGCACCACGCTCGAAGCCGCCGGCTCGTCCAACGGCATGGCAACGGCGAGCCTCGTCCTGGGCATCGTCGGCCTGCCGGCGTTCTGTACGGTGGTCGTGCCGCTCCTGGCGGTGGTGTTTGGTGCGGTGGCTGTGCGTCAGACGAACGAAAACGGCCAAGGCGGACGCGGAATGGCCATCGCCGGCATCGTCTGCGGCAGCGTCGGCCTGCTCATGAGCATGATGCTCTACCTCAGCTGACGACTCATCCCGCCAGACGTAAGCCGCCACGCTGCTCGTCGGCAGCGGCTAGCGTCGCGGCTTCATTGGCCCTTGCGGCGGCGATCATCTGCCAGGTCTCGCGCTGGTAGCGGAGCACGCCCAGCGCTTCCTCGATCTTGTCCGGGTCTCGGCCGACGTTGCCCTCGACGAGCCGGAGGTAGCACCAGCCGTAGAGGCTTTCGAGCCGCTTGCAGTTGTCGGGATCCTTGTCGGGCCTGAGACCGTTCTGCAGCTCGATGACGATGTCCTGCGCCCGCGTGAGGCGCTCGTGCATCTGGTCGTACC
>JBCDKH010000102.1 GCA_038746835.1 Planctomycetota bacterium
CGCGGTTGAACTGGCAGAGAAGCGCGAACACGGGCTCGGCACACTCGATCGCCGAGCGAAGCCGACTCGTCAAATCCGGCCTGACGCCAGACCATGCGGCCGAGTCGTCAGACGGACCGTCTTGTGGCGGCGGCGGAGCGAGTGACGTCGCCAGCGGGTCCCACTGCTGAGCGTCACGAGGCGTCATCGCGCGCCTCCGCCGAACCGGACGCCTGCGTCATCTCCCGCGGCAGACGCGAAAACTGTCGGACAATTTCAGCAAACGGCGCGTCCTCAGGCTTTCGAACCGCGTCGTCGAACACCTGGCAGTAGCGATCCCAACATGCCGCCTTGAACGCACGACTGCCGCGGATGGCCGACGCCTTGACGCCGCCGATCTGCTCCGTCGCCGCCTCGATGGTTTCGGGGCGAAGGTGCTGGGTGAGGTGCGAACGGACGTCTTGGTCGAGATGGCTCAACGCATGCACAAACGCCCCGAGCAGCCGTCCCTGACGCGCGACGGCCTGTTCCACGTCATCCGACCCGCCGGCGAACACGCCCCGCAGGATGGCCTTCGCGTCGACGGCGGTCATGTCGCCGAGGGTGGACGTCGCGTCGTCGCCGCCGGCACGTCGGCCGGTGTCGAGCATCTTGCGCAGCAGCTCGTCGACCTGGCCCACGTGTTCGGCGAGCAGGCGCAAGATCGTCGACGCCGCGGCGAGATCGATCTCGCCGGCGTCGGGCAGGTCCCAGTCGCGACGCAGCTTGGCCGAGAGCTCGCGAATCGTGCCATCGTCGGGAGTCATCGACGGAGCCTCGGACACGATGATTTCGGGGCAACTTCGATGGAAAAACGCTATCGGCTCTCGCCCGGCAACTCAAGCACCACGCCGCCCGATGACCGGACGCAGCGGTCGCGGCAAAGTCACTCGATGACGACGCCTCGAGACCGTCCGCCGGTCGCTTCTGCGAGGCGTTCGAGCCGCTGGCCGACGTCATCGCCGCCGCCTTCCAGTGCGATGCCGAAGACGGGGATGCCCAGAGCCACGGCCGGATCGGTGACCCGCGACGAGTCGTACTCGTGCAGGAAGTCGGCATTGCCCGAGGCGACGAGGACGACGGCGTCGGGGATCATGCCGTCTGTCTGGCCGGTGGTGCGTTGTGCGACGCGTTGCAGCACCTCGACGGGCCTCGCCCTGCCGGACATGCGACCCGCCAGCACCTCGGCCAACTCCGCCACAGCCGTGTCGACGGCAGCGCGACCAGCCTGCGATCGGAGCCGTGTCGCGGGCAGCACGTCGCGTGTGCGATAGAGCACGACCTCGACCTCGGCATCCTGCGGCAAGCGACGCAGCAGTCGGCTCACCTCTTCGCGGACACGCTCCTGCCGATCGCCCGCGGCCAGGTTGGTCGAGCCGTCGATCGCGATCAGGATCCGGCGAGCCGGCACACCGTCGGCGAGCGTGAGTTCCAGATCGAACAGGCGCGGAACCGCATCGATGTCGTCGCCGTCCGTCTCGCGGTCGAGGAGTGCGTCGGACGTGAGCCCGCCCGCGCGAATCGCCGAGGCGACGAGTTCGTGGGCTTCGAGCGGCTCTTCGAACACGACTCGAAACCCGACGTCGGCGACGTTCGTGTCCCAGTCCGCCTGGTCGATCCGCCTGGGCGTGTTGGCCGGGATTTCGGGGTCCGACAGTGCCGACCCGCCGATGGCGGCTACGCGGACGTTCGCGTCCGCGAATCCGTCGGCAACGCGACGCGGAAGCTCGCCGTCGAACGTCAGCGACGACAGGTCCGTGGGCGTCGGCGTGATGATCCACTCGGCGACGTTGCCGCGGAGATCGCCGAAGGTCTCTGAAGTCGGATCGGCCGGCCGGAAGAACAGTGCGTCGTCGTTCTCCAGCAGAACGCCCAGCGCCGGCGGATCCGTGTCCAGCCCGGCCAGAGGACTCGCAGCCGCGCGGTCTTCAGCATCCACGTCGCGCAACGCCTCGAAATGCCGACGCCACGTCAGGTCACGCAGGTTCGGGCGATCGTCGATGCCCGTCGCGGCGGCCTGCTGCCACTCGGCGAGCGTCGGCAGTCGAGCGTTCAACGTCGATGCCACCGCCCACGCTGCGACCGGCGAAATCGACTGCATCGGCGACCGGTCGGACACGACGTTGGCGTCGTCGGGCAGACCGTCGAGACCCTGCAGGGCATTGGCCGGCACCCAGCCGGCGTCGTAACGCGGCCGGGCGGTGGTCGCCTCGCGATCCCACGCCTTCGGCCCATCGGCGGCGTCGCCCAGCAGGTCGAACGCGATGCCGTCGTCGATCGCCTCGAGCTGGCGGAAGGTCGCGTCGACCGTCATCTCGTGCGTCGTCATAAAGACGGCCACGCCGCGTTCGGAGCCGACGTTGGGCACCTTGCGGAAGGTAAGCGTCGGGCCGTCGGGATCAGCGGCCCAGCGGAACTGCCGGACGTCGTCGTCGACCGTCACGCGACGCCAACCGTCGGCCGGGCCGGGGAACACTGCGTCGGGAGCGACGCGATCCAGCAGATCGTCCAACGCGCGTCCACGCCTGCCACCCATGTCGGCGAGTTTGCGGAAGTCGTCGGCCTCTGCGCGAGCCAAGACGAGGCGGACGAGTTCCGCGCGCGATGCGCCGTCGCCGCCGACGTCTGTCAGGCTCCCGCCCGGCCAGGTCTGGACCATCTCGCCGACTTCCAGAACCTCGCCGGCCGGGACCGTCGCCAGGGCCTTGTCGACGACGCTCGGCCACGCCGCCCGACGCGATGACACGGCTGGCGAAAGCTCGACGGTCGCAAGCAGGTCGTGGAACGCCAGCTCCTGCCGAACGTCGCCCGGCACGCTGGCCCAGTCGTCGCGACCACCCAGGACGACGTACGCGGTTTCGCGAAGGACGGCGTCGTTGCCGTCGCGGACGATGTCCGCCAACGCAGACCGATCGAGTGTGCCGTCGAGGATGGCGACGAGGGTCTGCTGCGTCTCCCTCAGCGGGAAGGTCTGGCTCGGATAGCGAGCCGCCTCCGTCGCGAGCCGGTCGACCAGAGTCGGTTCGTCCGCGACGGATTCGTCGGCAGATTGCCACGTCGTCGCGATCCGGCCAGCGAGTGCGTCGAGGTCGACGAGCCACGCGAGCCGCTCCGACCTACGCCTCTCGATCGTCGCTACGGATTCGATCGCTCGCCGCGAGTCGGCCGCGTCGTCGAGGAGTTCGGGCTCGCGCGTCCACCGGACCAGCACGTCTTCGCGCGCAGACTCGAGAGCGGCAAAGTCCTGACGGAGCTCATCAAGGTGCTCGGTCAGCCCTGGCGAGTCGGACAGGTTTGGCAGGTCCAGCAAATCCAGGGTCGTCAGCGGCTCAACAACGCCGGGCACTGCCGCGGCGGTTTTGAGCATCGCGGTCGCTCGCCGCACCTTCGCAAAGCTGCCGGCGTCGCTCCGGCCGACGTGGTCCTTGACGGCCTGCTCCAGGGCGACGACCAACGGGTCGCTGCTCTCCAGCTGGAGCTCGGTGACGAACGTCTCCCACGCCCTTGCGAACTCGGCGACGAAGACGTTCGTCCGCTCGGACAGACTCGCGACGTCGGCCGGGATTCGCCCCTCGACATCCGATCGAATCGCGTCGTCACGCGAGGCGATTTCGACCAACGCGGCCTCGGCAGTGATCGCGTTGTTCAGGTCGGTCAGCACCGCCGCCGCCGCCTCTTCGCCGTCGGCTCCGAACTCGGCGATCTGTTGCTGCAAACCACGCAACGCCGCCTGCCGCTCCCGCGCGGCCGCCGCCACGCTGTCGTCGAGCGGCTGGTGCGCGAGAAGCCGTTCGAGCCACACATTTCCTTCACTCGGCAGCTCCGGCGGAAGTCGGCTTGCGACGACCTCGATCTGCCCGAGTCCGGCGGAGGCGGCGATGTACGGCTGAAGTGCGACGACGGCCTCGGCGACGATCGGCAGCGTCGGGGCGACGGTCTCGCCGAAGCCACCGCCACGCTCGCGGGCTTCGCTCAGGCTCGGTGCGAGCAGCGTGTCGACCGGCTCGTCGAGTGCGGGCTTGGCCTCGGCGAGCAGCCTGTCGATTCGCTCGCTCAGCCGCGGATCGATCGCCGCTGCTCGGGCGAGGTTGTCCAGGCCGGCGAGGTCGACGTTGGACTCGACCGCACCGACCGCCTGCACCATCGCCGCCGCCTCCGCGAGCGCTCGTGCGACGTCGGCACCAGCGTCTTCGGTGTCGTCCGAGGCCGACGTGAAGCCGGCGTTGATGACGACGAGTAGGTCCGCGAAGTGTTCGCCGAGACGACGCTGCTCGCTCGCCTCGACCTGCAGTGTGCCGGCCGCTCGCAGATGCCGCGCGACCGGATGGCCGTCCTGCCAGCTCCGCAGCAGCTCGGACAGGGCCGACTGAAGACGCGCATAGCCGCTGACGTCGAGCCCGTCGGGTGAGGCGAGCTCGCGTGCGATCTCCGTACGGATCGTTGGGTAGTCGACACCGCGCCCCGTGAAGCCCTCGAAGACGTTGTCGAGTCCGTCGAACGCCATCAAGTCGCGGAACGTCACGCCGTCCAGCACCGGTCCCGGCGGCAGCTCTTCCTGGAACCACCCGGCGAGCTGCTCGCGAACCACGCCAGACGACGCGTAGCCGCCGACCGCGATGCCCGCGACGAGCGTCGCGATCACGCCGCGGCGGACGTTCGGGCCGAGCTTGGACCGCAGCGGGCGAAGTGCGTCGAGCCTGGCCCGCACGCGTCCCGGCCGCCATGCGTCGGTCGCTTCCGTCGCAAGCAGCTCGCCGACGAGCAAACGCCAACTTCGGCTGCGCCGGCCGAGACGTGCCCATTCGGGCAGCTCGTCCAGCGAGGCCGAACGTTCGATCGGCTTGGGCATGCGGCCGACGACGGCGGCGAAGAGGATCGCGCCCAGCGCCCGTGCGTCTCGGGCGAAGTCCTGGTGGAGGCGTGCTGCGTCGAGGCGTGGGTTGGCAGTCGTGGAGAGCTTCGTCCCGCTCGAACTCTGATCGCCGCCGCGTGGCAGTGCGGGGTCGGTCAGCCGAATGCGCAGCCGCTCTCGCCCGCGCGACAGGTCGACGCCGATGGCCGACTCGGTCAGATTGCCGTGCGGTCGGCCGGCGAGTTGGTCGAGCGACTCGAGCCCGCTGACGATGCCGTCGGCGAACGCCCAGACCGTGATCGCGTCGTGACGCAGGCCGAACACACGGGCGGCCTCCGCGTCGAGCGGCGGGTGGTGTGTCGCGATGAACGGCCTCGGCCGGGCGTCGACGGCTCCAATGCCGCCCGTCTGACTCAGGCCGATCTGGCTGACCCTGGCCCAACTCCTGGACTGCGAGGCGAGCTGGTCGCGCAGGTAGGCGTCTGCGGTGAAGGCGGCGTCGAGTCGTCGCTCTTCGGCTTCGCCAAGCGTGATGCCCGGGTCGAGCAGACGCAGCCGCACCACGCCGTCACCCTCGCGCAGGCCGAAGGTCACGCTGAGTGCGTCGCGTTCGACGATGTCGGTCGCTTCGTAGTCGCCCAGACGCACCATGCGATTCGCCTCACACGCAAGACCTCGGCCGGGTCAGTTGGTCGCGACCGTCGGGATCGGTGCCTGCTTGGGCTCGGCCGGGACGATCTTGCCGGGCTCGATGCGGAATGTCGCCGAATCGGTGTCGGCCAGTGCTCCGAGCTTGGACCAGTCGCGGGCGTCGAGGCTGACCGAACGGACCCGGCCGTCCCGATCGTCCGGCGGCCACTCGGCGTAGATGATCACGCCCCACGCATTCCGTGCCGCCCACTTGGCAAACAGCGGATCGTCGGCCGGCAGCGTCTTCTTGGCCTCGGGCTCGGCCTCGAAGTCGGCACGCCAGACCATGCCCTGCTGCTCCAGCGTGTCGATGAGGCCGTTGACCGTCGCGAGCACCTCGGCCTCGCCGTCGCTGCGGAGGACGGCGGCGAGTTCCACGTCGTTCACGCCCACGACCCAGACGTCGACCCAGTTTTTCGACAGTCGTTGATCGCGATCGATCGAGAGCGACAGCTGCTGACGCTCCGTCCTGGGCTTGATTCCGCAGCCGCTGACGATCACCAGGATCAGCAGCACCCCCGACCAACAGAGACGACGTGCCATGGTCGGAGTCTAAACGCACGCCGCATCGCGGCAACAAACGCGGTGTTCACGCGATCGGCAACCGCACCGTCCCAGGCGGCGGCGGTGCGGCGGGCTTCTTCTTGACCAGCGGCTTGCCCAGCACCTTGTCAGCATGACGTCGAAGCTGTTCGGCGCTGGTGAACAGGTGGTCGTAGTCGTACTCGCTGCCGTGCCACTCGCAGCCGTCGGTCGTGTATTTCCGGCAGATTCGGGGTCGCTCCTCGTAGATGCCGCAGCGGTTGTCGGGCAGGAGGTGCTTGCAGCGGCTGGCGAACGCGAGGTACCACTGGTCGTCCTCGACGAAGACGTGCACGCCTTCGTGCATGAGGTACCACCGGACGTTGTCGTAGTCCTCGGCCGACTCCGGATTGTCGATCGGCAGCGCGATCTGCCGACAGCACAACGCCGAACACGACTCGCACAGCGGCGTCATCTCCTTCGGCTTCGACATCGCTGACAATGTAGTGAACTTCCGACCTGCCGTGCGAACGATTGTGCGTGCGCATCGTCGCTGGTGAGTTTCGAGGCAGACGACTGCTCCCGCCTGTCGACGATGCGACACGTCCGGTGACCGACCGCGTCAAGCAGAGCCTGTTCGACGTGGTCACGCCGTGGCTCGACGGCGGCGTGGTATGGGACGTCTTCGCGGGCACCGGCAGCTTCGGGCTGGAAGCACTGAGCCGCGGCATGGAGCGGGCCGTCTTCTTCGAGCGACATCGGCCGGCACGACTGCGGCTTGGTAAGAACATCCTGACCCTCGGCCTGGAAGATCGCACGCTGATTCAAACGGGCGATCTGTATCGAACGACTTTCGACGACCTGCCGTCACCCAGCGTCGTCTTCCTCGACCCGCCCTACCGCCACGTCCGCGAAAAAACCGACGTCCTCGACGCGCTCATCGGTCGCTCGGTCGAGGCCATGAAGCCCGACGGTCTGCTCGTCTTTCGTCACGACGCCGCGGACGACGACGTCGTGATCAGTTCGGCTCGTGAGACGGATCGTCGTCGCTGGGGTCAGATGACCGCGCGTCTGCTTGCGCCGGCATCGGCGCGCCCTGGATGAACGCGACCAAGCTTCGCCAGTCCGCAGCCGTTGCAGCGGCAGCGAGTAGGACCTCGGCGGCGGTCGTGGCGATGCGGAGCAGAATCGCCACAAACAGCAGGAACGCCCACCACGCGTCCTTCCACGACGCAGGATCGAGCAGCCCGATGATCGTCGAGAGATCGACGCCCGCCTCGCCGTCGACCAGGCCTTGGTGGGCGGCGTCGAGCTTCTGCTTGGCCGACTCCTCGAAGCCGGCCATCGCTGCCAGTTCGAGCTCTTCGGGCATCAGCAGAGTCAACGCCGCAACGAAGACGAGTTCACGGATGCCCAGCCCCGCCGGGACGATCGTCGCCAACCGTCCCGCCGCAAAGGCCAAGCCCCAAGCGCCCGTCGTCGCGAGCAGAACCCGGCCTGGTGCCTCCGGTGCGAGCGGGTCCGACACGAGCATCCACACGGCCAGGCCCTGGAATAGCACACCCAGCACCTGCCACGACGCCAGTGGCAGCAGGCGTCCGGTCGCCAGCCGCGTCTTGCCCGATCGCCCAGCCACGGGAACCAAGCGGTAGAACACTTTGCGCGACACCAGCACGAACAGCACCGGCGTTGCTGCGATTGCCAGCAGCCACAGCGGCCGCCACGTCGGCAGGTTCGTCCACGCCGTCCACCAGCACGCGGCCAGGCCCACCACGATCGCCGCAATCACCGCGAGCCCGCCTTCGGTTCGACCGGCGGCGTGGGCTTGCGGACCGCTGGGTCCGTACGGCCGGGTCAGCTCCATCCGGAGCACCACGAACGAGCGGCCTGGCAGATTGCGCGTCACGTGCCCGAGCGACCAGATCCGCGCCGCGGCCGTTGGCGGCAACGCGTGCCCGAGCCCGACCAGCGCCTGTCGCCACACCGCCACGCGGAACAGCAGCAATCCAACAGCGAACATCGTCGTGCCAAGCGCGATGGGCAACAGGTCCAGCTCTCCCAGCCGGCCGGCCACAGCATCCCACTCGCGCGTCACTGGCTCGACCACGAAGTACAGCGCTGCCAGCGTCAGCGACACGACGATCAGCCGCGTCAGCCAAGGCAGCAGCCACTGAGCGGTCCGGACGATCTTGCGTCGCTGCTGATCGTCGAGGCTGATGATCTCGTCCTCAACGACGCGCGTCCGACCACCAATGCGACGCCGACGTGTCGGGAGCAAGTCGACGCCCCACTTCCGCAGCGTCCGACGCAGCAACCGACGGATCGGCGGAACCCAGCGAAGCAAGATGTAGTTGACGAGCTTCAGCCCGAGCCACGTCATCACCATCGTCACGGGCGCGGCCAATGCGGTGATGCCAATGAGCCGCGCGACGTTGTCCAGGCCCGTCCGCTGAAGCCACGGGACGCGGCTGACAATGCCGTCGTAGTAGTGCCCGACCGCCCACATCAGCCCGGCCGTCACGGCGACGCTGAAAAACGTGATGAGCCCCGTAAACCACGGTGACTCGATCGGCAGACGCCGGCCGCGGAATACGTGCGTCGTCAGCCGGCGCTTCCCCGGCAGCGTGACCAATGCAAAGCCGACGACGAACAGCGGAATCCCACCCGGCCCGGGCAGCAAAACGCCCAGAATCGGGCTGGCGATGATCGCCAGCCACCCGATGACGTTCTTCAGGACGAACCAGAAGTAGTTGCGTGCGACGCGAGTGGCCCAGCCCTCGTCGGAGTAGTCGAGCACGTTGTCCGTCGACGCAGCGTCGGCGTGCTCGGCGTCGACGGTCGGAGCCTCTCTCGTCACGTGCCGGCCAGTCTAGACAGCGCCAGCAGCCGACCGAAAGTCGGCATGGGTCCGCCTCGCGTGAGGCTCGCCGTCAGGTAAGCGTCTTGAGCAGCACCTTGGCCACGCGGTTCAGGCCGCTCTTGGCGTTGGAGACGAACTGCTGGAAGATCTTATTCGTGACGGCCATGAACTCGCCCATGTCGGCAAGACGCTTGCGAGTGAGCTTGACCGACTCGTCGCGAGCGGCGGCCTTTCCGATCTCCTTCTCGCTGAGCATCTCTTCGCACTGGCGAATCGTCTCGAGCACCGGGTCCATCTCACGACGCTTGCGCTCGGCGGCGATGATGCTGAAGAGCTCCCATACGTCGCCGAGGCTCTCGAAGTACTCACGACGCTCGCCGCGCCTGTGGAATCGTCGGATGATGCCCCAGTCGCACAGCGCCCGCAGCGACATGCTGGCGTTGCCGCGGGAAATGTTGAGCCGGTCCATCACGTCGTCCGTGCACTGCGGCTTGGCGGTGATGAAGAGGAACGCATGGATCTCGGCCTGAGTGCGGTTGATGCCCCAGGTTGCGCCCATTTCGCCCCAGCGGCGGATGAAAGTGTCCTGCACCTCGCGGAGTCGATCTTCGACGGACAGCTTCCGCGGCTTGGCCGGTGCGGCACCGACCTGACGCAGCGGCTTGGCAACGGACCCTGACGCCCTGCCGTTTAACGTCCCCGCCGGAGCGGCAACGGGGCTGAGCTTGACGGGACGAGCGTTCGTTTGCGTGAGCGGTGTCATGGTTTCTAGTCCTTTCAGTCTGGACTGAACATACACGCGACCGGCTCACTGCCTTTCATACCCGTTGAAAGAAACGAAAGTTCGCCCGGCAGAACACGCTCCCTGGCGGCGCGAAGCCAGCCTCCGCGCGAGGCGAGGCACCCGCTCGGAAAACATGGTTTTGGCCAATGGATAAGCTATCAGGCCGGCTTTTCGCTCAGCAGCTCGTCGCGGTAGAACTCGATCATCTTCGCCAGGCCTTCGCTCCGGCTGACGACGGGCTCCCAGCCGAGGATGCTCTTGGCACGCGTGATGTCGGGCTGCCGAACCTTCGGATCGTCCGGCGGCATCGGGTGGAAGGTGATCTCGCTGGTGCTCTCGGGGATGAGCGCCTTCACCTCTTTGGCGATGTCGAGGATCGTCAGCTCGTGCGGGTTGCCGAGGTTGATCGGCTCGTGGAAGTCGCCCTCCATGACCTTGTTGATCCCGTCGACCAGGTCGCTGACGTAGCAGAGCGACCGGGTCTGCATGCCGTCGCCGAAGACAGTGAGCGGCTCGTTGTGCAGGGCCTGGCGGATGAAGCTGATGACGACGCGTCCGTCGTGCGGGTCCATCCGCGGGCCGTAGGTGTTGAAGATGCGGATGATGCGGGTGTCGACCTTGCGCTCGCGGTGGTAGGCCATCGTGCAGGCCTCGCTGAACCGCTTGGCCTCGTCGTACATCGATCGCAGGCCGATGGGGTTGACGTTGCCCCAGTAGGTCTCGGGCTGGGGGTTGACCTGCGGGTCGCCATAGCACTCGCTGGTGCTGGCCATCAGGAATCGGCCGCCGTGCTTCTCGGCGAGCTCCAGCATGTTCCAGCAGCCGGCGCTGTTGACCTTGAGGGTCATGACCTGCTGCTTGACGTACCCGATCGGCGAGGCGGGGCTCGCCATGTGGTAGAAGCGATCGATCTTGCCCTCGGGCAGCGCTCCGCCTTCGAACGGCTGGATGATGTCGTGCTCGACAAACGTGTAGTCGTCCCGCTCGACCAAGTGCGCGATGTTCCCTTTGCGTCCCGTGGCGAAGTTGTCCACGCCGATGACCTGGTGTCCCTGCGCCAGCAGGAGGTCAGTGAGGTGAGAGCCGAGAAAGCCGGCCGCGCCAGAGATGAGGATGCGCATGGTCGTCGTGGGTCCGCCCGCAGGTCGGGCTCTTGGACCCTATTCGGTCCGTGCGTCACTCGCCATGCGACCGGAGACCTCACCCGAGGTTCTCGGACCTTTGCTTCCTTCTGTCGGTCAGCGATGAGCGGATTCGCGGACGCGACAGTCGCAGAGGGTCTCGCTCGCGCTCGACGCTAATCGGGTGCTGAGACGAGCGTGCGTGTCCCTCCGTCATCCCGAGCGGAGCGAGGGACCTCGTTCGATCTTCGACGCAAAACAAGACGAGGTCCCACGCTCCGCTCGGGATGACGGAGGCGCTGACTTCAAGTCAGAACCCGTATGACACACCGATGGACTGTCGACGTCTCCACCGAAGCCGTGGGTAGAGCGAAGCGTCACCCCGGGTCCGACGAAGCGCCCGATCGCATCAACGCAACCCGTGATCGTCCTGAGGCATCACCACCCAAAGGACCAGGTAGACGATGATCCCCGGAAACGCGACCGAAAAGAGCGACACCACCACATAGAGGACCCGGACCAGCGTCGGATCCCATCCGAGCCACCGCGCGATCCCGGCACAGACGCCCCCGATCATCTGCTCGCGAGTCGACCGAGTCAGCGGATTCTGAGGCGAGGGGACGGACACCCCGTCATGCTAACGATCGTCCCTCAGTCCGTGAACCGGAACCGGATGATCGCGAGGATCGCTTTGATCCCGTCTTTCCAGGTGATCTTCTTCCCCTCTTCGTAGCTGCGCCCGTAGTAGGCGATGCCGACCTCGTAGATGCGGAGGCGTGGGCGCATCTTGGCGATCTTGGCCGTCACCTCGGGCTCGAAGCCGAAGCGGTCGCACTTGACCTGGATGCGGTCCAGGACCTCCTTGCGGAAGACCTTGTAGCAGACCTCCATGTCGGTCAGGTTGAGGTTCGTGAAGCAGTTGGACAGCGTCGTCAGGAACCGGTTGCCCAGCGAGTGCCAGTAGTAGAGGACGCGGTGCGGCTCGCCGATGAATCGGCTGCCAAACACGACGTCGGCCACGTCGCGGACGATCGGGTCGAGCAGCTTGACGTAGTCGGCCGGGTCGTACTCCAGGTCGGCATCCTGGACCAGGACGACGTCGCCCGTCGCTTACTCGAAGCCGCGGCGAAGGGCTGCGCCCTTGCCTTGGTTGTGGGGCTGGTGGAAGACCTTGAACTCCAGCCCACGCCGGCCGCCGTAGTGGTTGGCGAGCGCTTCCAGGACGGTCTTGGTCTCGTCGGTGCTGGCGTCGTTGACGCAGATGATCTGCTTCGCCAGGTTGCCTGGGACAGGCGCTCGGACGACGAGGTCGACGAGCGTCGCGACGGTCCGCTCTTCGTTGTAGACCGGGATGACGATGCTGACGACGTCGGTCTTGCGGGCCGACTCGGTCGGGCGGACGTACGGGTGGTGGTGGATGGCCGCGTCGTCGCCTGCGATCTCCAGGGCGGTCTCGACGCTGGCGGGCTGGCCTGGTGGCGGTGCGGGGACGTCGCGCTCGACGTCGCGGGTCGTGGTCTCGGCACCTGCGGTCATGGGCGTGCGACGGTAGCGAAGTCGATGCGGGGTCGAAAGTTCGAGCCGGTGTCGGGACTAGGAACTAGGGACTAGCGACTAGGGGACTCGGGACTAGGTGGGGACTCATGAAGCCGGTGGACAGAGCGCAGCGTCGTCCCGGGCTCTGGACCAG
>JBCDKH010000103.1 GCA_038746835.1 Planctomycetota bacterium
GGCGTCGAGGCTGGCCGTGCTGGCAGCAACCTCGACGACCAGCTCTGGCGGGCCGTGGACGTAGCCATCGACGAGCTTGGCCCGCCCGCCACGTGACTCCGGCAGGAGCAGGCAAGCGTCCGGCTGCGGGTCCGTGTCGCGACCGAGGATGAGCGTGACGTTGTCGCCTAGCCGAACATCGGGATGCCGGCTTCTATACGCGACGAGCCAACCGACGATGCTCGAGTGCGGCTCACCATGCTGTTCGAGTCGTACGGGGCTGGCCATGTAGACGGTTCCATCGATGAGTTCGGCTGTGACGCCGGACATCGCTTCGTATCGCCGCATGAACTCCTCGTGCGACAGGCGGTCGCCGTTCTGCAATTCTGGAATGCGTTCCGGCAGCGATGGCCGACGCGTCGGCGGCTGCGTGGGCGTGTCGAGCAACGGCATGCCGTGATTGTACGCGATCGCCGGTTTACAAACCCAGCGTTTTGGCCATCGCGTCGCCCATCGTGGCGGGCGATTCGCTCACCTCGAACCCGCCGGCGCGAAGTGCCGCGAGCTTGGATTCGGCGTCGCCTTCGCCGCCGGAGATGATGGCGCCGGCGTGGCCCATGCGCTTGCCGGGAGGGGCGGTGCGGCCGGCGATGAAGGCGGCGCGGGGCTTGGTGAAGTGCTCCTTGGCCCACGCGGCAGCGTTCTCTTCGTCGGTGCCGCCGATCTCGCCGATCAGGATGACGCCGTCGGTCTCCGGGTCGTCCTGGAACATCTGGAGCAGCTCGATGTAGTTGAGACCCTTGACCGGGTCGCCGCCAATGCCGACGGCGGTGGTCTGGCCGATGCCCTTGTTGCCGCACTGCCAGACAGCCTCGTAGGTCAGCGTGCCCGATCGGCTGATGATGCCGACCTTCTTGCCGCTCTCGGCGTCCTTCGCGGGCTTGTGGATGTAGCCGGGCATGATGCCGATTTTGCATTCGCCGGGCGTGATGACGCCGGGGCAGTTCGGGCCGATGAGGTGCGTGTCGGGAAAGCCTTGGAGGTACTCCTTGGCCTTGACCATGTCGAGAACCGGGATGCCTTCGGTGATGGCGACAATGAGCTTCACACCCGCGTCGGCCGCTTCCATGATCGCGTCAGCCGCGAACGGCGGCGGGACGAAGATCATCGTCGCGTCGGCCCCGGTGCCGTCGACCGCGTCCTGGACGGTGTTGAAGATCGGCAGACCATTGTCGTCCTTTTGTCCGCCCTTGTTCGGCGTGACCCCGCCGACCATCTTCGTGCCGTAGTCGAGGCAGCCCTTGGTGTGGAACGCGCCGGCGGAGCCGGTGATGCCTTGGCAGATGACTTTGGTGTCGGCGTTGACCAGAATGCTCATGGGCCGCGAGTCTACGAGGGTGATCGGAGCAAGCCACCACTCCGTGACGTGCCGGAGTCGGTGCGGGAATCGCGATACCGTCCATCCATGCGACGCGGCTTCTTGGGTCTGGAAACGCTGTGCGTGCTGCTGGCGTTCTCGCTGCTGCTCGTGCTTGGCAGCGGGCACTTCCTCTTTGGGCAGTATGCCAAGTGGGAGCGGAGCCGAGCCGTCGCCGAGGCCGAGCGGGCCGGACTGCTGAACGCAGACGGCAAAACCGCCGACCAGATCGAGTACAACACGGCGGCCGAGCTCATCATCATCGGCGGACTTCTGGAAGAAGAGTCCGTAGCTTGGCAAGCCGTCCGACTGTCCGAACGCGATGGCGGCCTTCCGAAGTGGGATCCGTCGACTGATCCACTGCCGGATCACCACCGGCGGGTCTACGAGAAGGCGGTCGCGTCGCAGAAGTCGGCACTCGGCGTGATGGATCGAGTGGCCGACCGTTACGACGCACTAACGCGCGACCATTGGCCGGCCGGTCGCTGGTTTGTTGTCAAGCCGACTGGTCAGACGATGCCGTTCGATGACTTGCTCCCATGGCTGAACGCGCAGCGGAGCCTGTCGCAGGCTCTGCAATATCGGGGCTTTCTCGCCTCTGGTGACTTGCGGGTAGACGACGCACTTCGCGATGCCCGCGTCATTCTCGGCCAGGCCGATGCCATGACCAGCTCGGACTATCTCGTCACCGGCATGGTGGGGCTCGGAAGCCGGCGGGACGCGCTCGATCTCGTCGAGCACGTCGTGGTCTTCCTTGATCCGGATCAGATCGGCAGCGGCGCGGGCCAGGTGTCCGAGCCCGACCTGCGTCGATTGATCGAGGGCTTGCAGGACGACACGTTCGTCGAACGGTCGCTGCGGAACAGTCTGCTCGGAGAGACGGAGATGGGCATCGGCTCGATAGACGCTTTCCTGTCCGTGACCGTGCGTGATCGGCTGCAATCTCTCGTCGAACGTTCTGCAAGAGTCACTACCGGTTTCGTTCGCCTCCCGCTCCAGCTGATCCTCCGGCCTTTCTTCGATCTGGAGGTTGCAAGGTTCCTCCGCCACATGCTGCACACCGCCACGGGTCTCACGGCTAAGACGGGGCCGCAATGGGTCGAGTCCGTTCCGCCAGACGAGGACCTCTCCATCGACCCGACATGGACGAGGCCTTTCCCAATCGGAAGCATGTTTGTCGGATCGTGGGGGCGTGCCGGTCGCGTCCACTTCGAGACACTGGCACGCCAGCAACGGGCGGCTGTGGCGTTGGCGGTTCGTCTGTATCAGCATGATCACGACGGGGCTTACCCCACCACGCTCGACGCACTCGTGCCGGACTACGTGCCGAGCGTTCCCCATGACGCGTCGACGCGGAGCGAGCCGATCGGCTACGACAAAGACACCTTGCGACTATGGATTGCCGGCGAGGACGGCGATCATGACGGCGGAGTGTCCGAGAAGGATCTTTTCGAGGACAATCCCGACGCCACCGTTCGCGAACTCGCAGGCCGATTCGACGAGGTGCTGCAGCTCCGGTGACCTCGACGCCACGCGTACGTCATGACGCACGCTCCGCCGTCGGCGGTTGGCTGAAGTGGGTGGTGAAGACGCGGCTGAAGTGGTTCGGCGAGGCGAAGCCGCAGGCGTGGCTGACTTCTTTGACGCTCATGGCCGTCTGGCGCAGGAGTCGGCGGGCCTCGTCGAGGCGGACGCGGCGGACGAACTCGGCAGGGCCGACTTGCCAGGTGTCGGTCGCAAGGCGGGTCAGTTGGCTACGGCTGAGCCCGGCGACCCGTGCGAGGGCTGTGACGTCGAGATCGTCGTCGAGATGGGAACGGATGTGCCGCTCGACCAGTCGGAGCCGAGCGTCCGTGTCTTCAGCGTCGACGGTCGGACGTGCAAGCAGCGGCACGAGCTGGCCCCAGACGAGCGTGGCCGTTTCCAGCTCGTCGATGACGCCGGCCGATCGATTGGCGGCGGTTGCGACCACGTCGATTGCTTGCTGCAGAAGCTCTCGATCGATGGTCACGAGGCCGTCGGAGGCAACGCCTGCGGCGGCTTCGGGCGTGAGTCGGAGGTCGAGCAGTGTCGCCGATCCGTTGTGACTGATGACATCGTGCAGCGTGTCCGCGGGCAACCAGCAAGCCTGGCCTGGTGTCAACTCCAACCGCGCGTCTGGCCTGTTCACTGACAGCTTGCCATCGAGTACGACGAGGCACTGCGCCTCCGACTCGTGCCGATGCGGACGTGGTCGGGTCAGTTTGAACGTGATGAGCGCGACCAGAAGCACACCTGCGGGCGCGGCTGCGCCTCGGGCGTGCGTCTGGTAACTCGCACCGCCGGCCGTATGCGTCAAATAGATAGAGATTGCGTCAGCCGAGTCCTTGGCATGGCTCGGTTTTCGTTTAGATTGAGCAGACATGCGACAAGATGGTACGCGACAGACGGTCACGCCGCACTCAGCGGCGAGTCTGAGTTCAACGGGCGTCCGAGCACCGCACGGCAAGTCGGCGGGCACGCTGATCGTCGACAGCGACGTCCACCCCAAGGCGTCCGAAGCCTTTCCGCTCGGGCCGCACATTCCTGACGAGATTCGCGAGGCGCTTCGACAGAACCTCGGCGGCGCGCCGACCACCGGCTACGCCAATCCGGCCGGAAGCGCGGACCGACTCGATGCAGAGTGCCTCGACCCGCACGCGACGGCACGCGACCATCTCGACCGCTACGGCATCACGTACGCGATCCTCCAGTCGCCCGGGATGCAGGCCAGCGTCGTCAACCAGATTGACGTCGGTACGGGCATCGCGACGGCGTGGAACCGCTGGCAGAAGCAGTGGCTCGACGCCGACGACCGCTACCGCGGCAGCATCTGCGTCAACATGAACGATCCGCAGGGCGCGATTGCCGAGATCGAACGGTGTGCCGGCGACTCGCGGTACGTCCAGGTCCTTGCAAGCGGCGAACAGCGTGACCTGCTCGGTCATCGTCGGTATTGGCCGATCTACGAAGCAATCGCCGCCGCTGGCCTGCCGTTCTGTCTTCATCCGGGTCAGGAAGGCGTCAACAACTCAGTGACGCCCATCGGCCGCGTCGGCAGCTACTTCGAGTGGCACACGCTTATCCCGATCGTCTACCAGTCGCACCTGGTCAGCCTCGTCCTCGAAGGCGTGTTCGAGAAGTTCCCCGGGCTCAAGGTCATCCTGTGCGAGGGCGGCATCTTCTGGGCGATCCACACGACTCTGCGAATGGACAAGAACTTCAAAGGCCTTCGTTCGACGGCGCCGTGGCTCAAGCGCCGACCGAGCGAGTACGTCTGGGACCACGTTCGGCTGACAACCCAGCCACTGGAAGAGCCGGACAAGGGACAGGACCTTGTCACGCTGCTGGAGATGGTCCACGCCGATCGGACGGTGATGTTCGCGACGGACTTCCCGCACTGGGATTTCGACGACCCGAACCGGGTCTTCCCGAAATCAATGCCGGATGAACTGAAGAACCGCATCTTCTACGACAACGCGGCCGAGCTGTACGGCCTGCCGTCGCGTGAAGAAGTCACCGCTCGACAGCCCGAGGCGGTGGCGGCGTGAGTGATTCGGGTACAGGCAAAACGCTGAACACCTTCGGCAACGAAGGCAACCCTTACGCGGCCGACGTCGACACGATCGACCGCTCGTGTCAGTCCGTCGGCGAGGTCGCAGAAGCGTTTCGGATCATCGACGAGGGACGCAAGCCCGTACGCCGGGGCAGCAAGGAGCTCGTCATTGGCCCGGCCGACGAGATTCCGCCGGGACATCGCGTCATCGTCGACGACGGTCGCCAGGGCATCGGCGTCTTCAACGTCGACGGCACGTACTACGCCCTCAAGAACGTCTGCCCTCACTTCGGAGCGCCGCTTTGCCGAGGTAAGGTCGGCAACACCCACGGCCCCGGCGAGACGCACACCTTCGAGCAGGCACTCGACGGCCGGGTGCTCAAGTGTCCCTGGCACGGCTGGGAGTTCGACGTCGTGACCGGCAAGGGGCTCTACGACGCCAAGGGACGTGTCGCGACGTTTGACTGCCACGTCGACGACGAGGGCAACGTCGTCGTCACGACGCCGTGATCGAAAGCGTCATCTTGTGCGTATCGCCGTCGGGTAAGTCGATTCGGCCCTCACCGATGGCGGCGGTCTCGACGCAGAGGAAGCCGGGCCACTCGTCGTCGCCGAGGTCCGGTGTCCGCTGGCTCTTGGCGATGTGCGGGTTCCAGAGGACGGTGCTGGTCGAGCCAGTCTTGGCGATCGTGATTGTGCGATGACCGTCGTTGATCGTGACGTCGGATGTGTGTCCCTGGTAGATGCGATCGACCTCACCGACGATGGCTGGCTCTTCGGGCTGGTCCTTCGTCATGTTGCCGTCGAGCTGGTCGATGTACCGACCGCCGGAAAAGCCCTTCAGCGTGGTCGACGCGACATCGTGTACGCGGAAGTAGCTGTGCAACGCCAGCTCGAACGATGCCGGCGACGCGGTCGTGACGGCGGCGTCGATGTTGAGCGATCGGCCGACGCGGATTGTGTAATCGAATGCGAAGTCGACCGGCCACCAACGTCGTGTGGCGTCGTCACTCTTCAGGCGTAGGTGGATGGTGGCTTCGCCGTCCTTCTGCGCGAGGTCGACGAGCGACCACGCGGCCGTGCGGGCAAATCCGTGCGAGGGCGCGTCTGCGGACGGTCCGTTCCCGCCGAACCAG
This sequence comes from Planctomycetota bacterium, assembly GCA_038746835.1. Taxonomy (NCBI): domain Bacteria; kingdom Pseudomonadati; phylum Planctomycetota; species Planctomycetota bacterium. The sequence continues at coordinate 6,107 of JBCDKH010000103.1, forward strand.
GGGAAGCAGATCGGAATGCCGCCGCGGATCGGGCTGGTTCCGTCGAAGATTGCCTTGTCGCTGACGAACAGCACATCGGCGCCGCCGGCTGGCTTGAAGTGCGTGACGTGAGCGCCGTGGAGGTAGACGTCGGCTTCGGCGAGGTCGGTTCGAACGCGGACCATCGGCATGTCGCCGCGGCCCTCGACGATTTCAATCGCTGGTCGCATGCTGCGACGTTACTGCACGTCGGCGATCTCAAGCGCGGGCGCGATGTCGATCGCGTCATCCGTTTGAATGCCAGCCGCGTCGGCTTGCCCACGACGCAGCTCAATGACCGTGCGCGTTGGAGCGTCGCTGCGAATGGTCGGACGATCGTCCAACGGCCGACCCTCGTCGACGTTGATCAGTCGCCCCTCGTCGTCGAGGAACAGCACGTCGAGCGGAACGTAGGTGTCCTTCATGTAGAAGTTCCGCAGCGTCGTCTCCTTGAAGAGGAAGATCATGCCCTCGTTGTCCGCCATTTCACGGCGGTGCATCAGGCCGGTGGCTCGCTCGTCGGGATCGTCGGCGACCATCAGGGTGTACGTGCGATCGCCGATGACCACATCGGCCGTCGGGAGGTTCTGCGGCTCTGGACGCGTCGTCGGGACATACGCGGGGGACGGGGGTGGCTCGTCGGAGGCGGTGGTCTCAGACAGAGCTCCGCCGTCACCGCAGCCGGTGATGGTGAGCATCGTGACGAGCACGCCCGCCAGGCCGAAGCCGCGGCGGAGCCGTCGCGTCATGCGCCAGTCGAGCCAGACGAGTAGCAGCATGAGCAGGAAGAGCGGAACGATCGAGAGGACCGCCAGCGGGAGCAGCCAACCCGCCCCGCCGGCCGATTCGTCGCCAAGGGCTCGTGTGCGAGCAATGACGAAGTAGAAGACGAAGCCCAGCACGAGCATCACCGCGCCGTTCACGCGACGCAGTCGGACGCGGATGGCGTTGGCCCGCTCGCCGTCGATCTCCGCGAGACTGCGAATGCTCCCCGCGTTGAAGGCATACCACGCCCCGGCCAGAACGATCGGCAGCGACATCACGACAGCAATGAGGTCCACGCTTCCATCGTACCGCACCCGACTCATCGATCCCTGCGACGCGAGCGAGGTGCGAATAGGGTTGGGCCATGGATGCGATGCGGTCGACTGACTTGCCCAGGCTGCCCGGCCGACTTGTGGCAACGCTGATGGTGCTGGCAGTTGCCGCCTACGCGACGGCTGCTGGTTGTTCGATGAGCGGGGCCGACAGCTCGACAGCTGGTGCGTCCGGCGACCAGCCGAACATGTCGCGCGTCAGCCTGACCAAGGCCGCACCGGAGGGTCTGCTGCCGATCCTGGCCGTCGGTATGCAGGTGCAGCGAACCGACTGGATCGATCGGTACAAAGTCAGCATCGACGAGGCCGCCGAACTTGGCGCGACGGCCGTGAAGATCGTGTGCGACGCGCGGCAGGAGGACGGGCAGAGCAATTCGATCTACCTCGACATGCGACGCACGCCAACGCCCGATCAGCTCGGCGAGCTGTTCCGTCACGCCGACAGCCGCGGCTTGGACGTGATTTTCATGCCGATCGTGCTCGTCGATGACCCGAAGGCCGACGAGTGGCGTGGCACGCTGTCGCCGGAGTCGTGGGGCAAGTGGTTCGACTCGTACCGGGACGTTCTCGCACACTTCCTCTGGATCTGCGAGGGCAACGGCGTGGACGTCTTCGTTGTCGGCAGCGAGCTGTTGAGCAGCGAACGCCAGGCCGACGAATGGCAGGAGACCATCGCCTTCTGTCGCGAGCGATTTAGCGGCCTGCTCACCTACAGCAGCAACTGGGACCACTATCAGAAGGTCCCGTTCTGGCAGAAACTCGATCTGGTAGGCATGAACAGCTACTGGACGCTCGGCGACGATCGCGATGCCGACGTCGAGGAGATCACCGGCAACTGGCGGCCGATCAAGGCGAATCTGGCGACGTTCGTCGAGCGTGTCGACCGGCCGCTGATCTTCCTGGAAGTCGGCTGGTGCAGCCTGAGCAACGCCGTCGCCGAGCCTTGGGACTACACGCAACCGGTGCCGATCGACCTGCAGCTGCAGTCACGGCTCTGGCAGGGATTCTGGCAGTCGTGGCACGGCACGTCCTGGCTGGGCGGCATGAGTGTCTGGGAGTGGCCGCCCGGCGACGGCGGGTCGGACGATCGCGGATACACGCCGGAAAACAAGCCGGCCGAAGACGTCATTCGACGCTGGTTCGACGAGCCGCGTTGGGACGTGTCCGTCGATTCCGGGGCACGATCGTGACAACCGGCAGTGATATCTGGGCCAGCGGGAACACGGCCGATCGACGCTGGCGAACCGTCGGGACCGGCCTTGCCGCTGCCGGCGCTGCCGGTGGGCTCTGGCTGTTGGGCTCCGGTTGGATCGTGATTCAGGTCGCATCGGGTCTGCTCGCGATGACGTCGGCGGCCCTGTTCGCTCTGGCGATATGGCGTCGGCCGAGGTCGTTCACGGTCTCGGCTGCGGGCATTGAGCTCGTCGACGGCGGGCGTCGGTTCGGCGAGCGTCAACTCGTGCCGTGGTCGGCCATCGCGTGGTTCGGGACGCTGAGCGTGTGGCGATCGGACGACGTTCGCCTCGCCTTCGAACGCCACGGCGTCCACGGTCGATGGCCGCTGCCGGGCGGACGTCTCTCGATGTCAGAAGCCACGCCCATCCTCGACCGGGTCGCCGGCAGTGTGCCCGGCGTCGACGTCTCGTCCTGACCGCGAAAACGGATCACTTCGACGCGTGCAGCCACGCCAGCAAGTCGTCGACGTGTGCCGTCGCAAGGCACTCGACGGTGTCTGCAGCGCCGTAGTAGATCTTGACCTCGCCGTCGTCCTCCAGCAGCATTCCGCCCGGGAAGATGACGTCATTCCGAAAGCCGTCACGTTCCTCGGGCGTCTCCGGGACCAGCAGCGGCTCCTTTCCCATCGCGATGACACGCGACGGGTCGTCGCCGTCGAGCAGCATCAGGCCGGCGTAGTAGGTTTTGGTCCAGCGGTCTTCCCAGCCACGCTTGCCGAGCGTGTCGTCGACGTGAACCGCATGGAAGGTGGTGAGCCAGCCCTGCTTCGTACGAACCGGCGGCGCGGCCGGGCCGATCTTGTCGTTGGCGAAGGGTACATCCTGCGCGGCAAGGACCAGGTGCGTGTCGCCCCACCGTCGCATGTCGCTCGATCGGCTGAGCCAGACACTGAACAGGTCCGCACCCAGCAGGCCCCCGCCGTACGAGTTGAACGGCCGCTCCAGCCGCAGGTAGTCGCCGCCGATGCGTTCCGGGAAGAGCACGAGGTTTCGATTGTCCGGTGCCGTCAGGTGGACGACCTCCCACTTCTGGAAATCGTCCGTCCACGCCATGCCGCCGCGGAGCCCGTGCCTTGTGTCGACCGCGAAGCACATGAGGACGCGTCCCTCGATGACCGTCAGCCGCGGGTCGTAGAACCGGAGGATTTCGTAGTGGACATCGCGGTCTGGATAGAAGTCGCGGAGCAGTTCGCGAGCAAAGTCGACTCCGATGCAGGGCTCGGCATCGACGCTCCAGGAGACGCCATCGTCGCTGGTGGCGAGGCCGAGGTTGGTTCCGCGAAACTTGGCCTTGCCGACCTCGCCGATGTCGTTTCGGAAGACGCAGACGTACTTCCCCTGAAGCTTCACGACGCCCGCATTGAAGATGAGCGTTGCCTCGTACGGAATGTCAGCCGGGGCCAGGACGGGATTGGACGGATGGCGTTGGAGGGGGCTCATGGGGTCGGGTAGCGGCACTTCGGCCGACGGTTAGATGTGATACATCGCTTCGCCCGCGCCAGCCACTTGCGCCGCGTCTTCGGCAAGCTTGGCCAGCGTCCATTCGTCGCAGAGCGTGTTCTGCTGCTGAGCAAGCTGCTCTGCCACCATTTCGACCGCCCTTCCGCCGACGGTTGACGGGACGGCGTCGGCTTCGTCGGTCGGTTCGAGGGCCTCGAGCACCTGCCGGACCGTGATCTCCTCGGGTGGCCGCCGCAGTCGATAGCCGCCGCCGCTGCCGACCTTGCTCTCAAGCAGCGACGCCCGGCGCAGACCCAGCAGCACCTGTTCCAGGAACTTCGTCGGCAGCTGCTCCGAATCCGCAAGATCGCGACTTTGGGCGTAGGTGCCACGCGGATGCAATACCGCGAGTCGGACGGCGGCACGCAGGCCGTACTGGGTTCTCTTCGAAAGCTGCAACGGCGTGGCGTTCTGAGGGTGCTGTTCAGGCGCGGCATGGTGTCGCGCTAACCTTGCACCGTATGCGTCGCGTCCTCGGCTACAGCCTTACGACGGTCATCGCCCTGCTCCTGCTGGCCCTGCCAGCGGCGGGACAGGCGGGTGATCTGGGACTGCTCGGCGGCAGTCTGCCCGCGGACAACACGCCCAAGTCGACCCTCGCCGCCGAGGCGAACTTCGACGTCGTCGAGCCGGGACAGCAGGTCGTCGTGGCCGTCGTCCTCGACGTCGTTGACGGCTGGCACGCCCAGTCGTACGAGCCGCTGACCGACAACCTGATCCCCTTCCGAATCGCCGTCGACGAGGGTGACGCTTTCACTGCGTATGCCCCGACTTACGCCGACGGGTACATCGCAAACTACCCGCTCATCTCACCCGAGACCGGCGGCGACATGAGCGTCTACTCGGGGCGGACCGTCCACTACGTTCCGCTCGAACTCGCGCCCGATGTCGAGGGCAGCGTCACGATCAGCGGCATCGCGACGCTGCAGGTCTGCGACGATCAAACCTGCCTCGCACCCGAGGACGTGGCCTGGTCGGTCACGCTTCCCGTTGGCGAGCCAGTGCCTGCGAACACGGAGCTGTTTGCCGACTTCGACCCTGCGACGTGGAGCGACCTGAAGCCGATCGATGCCTCGACGGCCGAGACGGCGACGTCTTCGGACCAGGCGTTCGACCTCTTCGGCTGGACAATCGACCTGGCGACACTCGGGCCGGCTGCTGTGCTGCTGTTCGCTTTTGTCGCCGGCATCTTCTTCAACATCGTGCCGTGCGTCCTGCCGGTGCTGCCGTTGAAGATCATCAGCTTCTACGAGACCGCCCAGCACAGCCGAGCCAAGTGCCTCGCCCACGGGGCGGCGTTCAGCTTCGGCATCGTGCTCACCTTCGCGGTGCTGGCGATGCTGATTTTCGTCTTCAAGGCGATCAGCTGGGGCGAGATCTTCAGCAACCCGTACTTCGCTGCCGGCGTGACGATCGTCCTGCTGGTCGCGGCGGCCTACCAGTTCGGGCTCTTCACGATCATGCTGCCCGGCCGGGTCTATTCGGCCGAAGCCAACATCAAGTCGGGCCGGTCGGCGACGGTTGGCAACATTGCGGCCGGTGCGTTCACGGCGATCCTCAGCACGCCCTGCACATTCGGCTTCTTCCTGGCCGTCCTGGTCTGGGCGGGCTCTCAGCCGGCTTGGCTCGGCGTGGTGACGATCATCTTCGTCGGTGCCGGGATGGCCTCGCCGTATTTGCTACTGAGTGCGTTCCCGCAGGTCGCCAGCAGTCTCCCGCGGTCGGGCCAGTGGAGCGAGGCGATCAAGCAGGCGACGGGGTTCATCCTGATCGCGGTGGCCGCGTACTTCGTCCGGCCGCTGTTGCCCGACGTGCTGCGTGGGCCGGAGGTCTGGTGGGTCATCTGGGCGTGCATTGCGGCGTGCGGGCTGTTCCTCGTCGCGTCGGCCGTGCGGTTCAAACAGACGAACGCCGTCGTTGGGACGGGCGTGATCGCACTGCTCCTGGGCGGCGGGACGTTGCCATTGGCTTACCGCTTGGCGAATCCGCCGACGGGCTGGGTGAAGTTCGCCGATGCCGACATCGCGACCCTGCAGGTCGACGGCCCGGTCGTGGTCAAGTTCACCGCCGACTGGTGTGCGAACTGTCAGACAATCGAGCAACTCGTCTTCGGCACGCAGGACCAGATGGACGCACTGGGCGAGCAAGGCGTCGCACTCGTCAAGGCCGACCTGACCAAACGCGACGCCCCCGGCTGGCCGTTGCTGGCGGAGCTGAATCCGGCGCGAGCCATCCCGTTCACGGCGGTGTACCTGCCCGGTGAATCATCGCCGCGGAAACTCACCGGTATCTATGACGCCGGCGAGCTGCGTGAGACGCTGGGCTCGACTGCCACAGAGATCGCGAAGGCGCGATGACGCGAAGGCACACGCGAAGAGAACGCTCTTCGCCAGGCCTTAGCGTCCCCCTTCGCCGCTTTGCGTCTTCGCGATCTCCGGCTGAGCGATAGTGTCGCTCCAAGTGCACTGGCGATTCGACGAGGTGGCCGACGCCGTGAGCGAGGTGCTCCAGGATGCGGAGGCCAACCTCAAGCTGGAGCAGGCCGTCTACGGGCTGGA
>JBCDKH010000104.1 GCA_038746835.1 Planctomycetota bacterium
CCGCGACTCGTTGGTACAACTCGATCGCTTCGTCAGTTCGTCCCGATTCAACCTCCGCCTCAGCCAGGGCACGCATGTCACCGACGCGTCCGGCGATTGCGCCCTGACGAAGGAGCTGGTCGTACCGATTTTGCGCCTGAACGAACCGCCCTAGCAGCTCCTGATCGTCGCTTTCCACGTAAAGGTCTCGCAGCTTGCGCCAAGCGTTAGAGTCGTTGCCCGCAGCGAGCTCTGCCTCGTCGATTGCGTCGAGGCCGAGAAGAAAATCGACGAGACTGGACCGAGACACTCCGCGATCTGCCGCGTTGAGAGCCGACTCGATGGCCGCGTCGCGATCACCTGTCGCAGCGGCGAAGCGGGCGTAGGTCATGGCGACCAGCGGGTCGTCCTTGGCCGATTCGTAACCGGCGGCGAGCGAGGCTCGGATGCGATCGACCGGCTGACGCAGCCGCAGCTCGATCACGCCCGCCGCCGCGGGGAGGCGTCCGTCGAGCGGAGCGTTCAGTCGAGCACGGTGCAGGTCGCCAGCGATCCGCAGGCCGATGTCGTTCAGTGTCACGCGAATCGTCTCGGCCTCGTCTTCGGTGAGGTCGCCCAAGCGCACCTGCTCGTCGAGGCGAGACAACTGATCGTCCACCGCACGCCAACGCACGGTCGCCAGCGTGTATTGCAGGCGCGGGTCATCTGGCCGGAACGACGCAGCCTGTTCCGCGGCCGCGATGGCTTGGATCAGGTTCTCGTCTGTCGATCGCCACGAACCGCCGAGTGATCTGCCGGCATCGAACAGCACCGCCTCGGCCTGCGCGTCCTTGCGAGCGTCCAGGGCCGCCCAGCCGCCCGCGACCAATCCGATCAAGCCAACCGAGACCGCCACTGCCCTTCCGATCCGTCCGTCGATCACGCGTTCGCGCCAGCCGATGCCGACAGCGAACAGCAACGCCGTCGCGACGGCGATCGCCGGCACATACTGACCAAAGTCGGAGATCGAGCCGACGAGGATCGCGGTGACGCCCATCGCAACGCCGGCCGCGGCTCGGGTCGAGGTCGGTGCCCGCTGGCGTGTCGCCGCGATCACTTCGCGCACGACGATCGCCAGGAACGCGACCGCCAGCACGACGCCGGCGATGCCAGTCTCGAACAGGAGCTGGACGAAGGCGTTCTCGGCGTGCGTCGCTGTCCCGCCGCCGACGTCGTTGCCGCGGAAGTGCGGATAGACGTCGCCGAAAGTGCCGATTCCGGTGCCGACGATCGGGAACGATTGCCACGCCGCCAACGCGTCACGCCAGAGCAGCCAACGAATCCCTGCCGCCTGCTCGATCGCCTCGCCGCCGGCGAGCGTGCCGAGTCGATCCAGGACAACCTCGATGCCCGCCGCCAGCAGTCCGATGAACGCGAGCAGCGCTGTCGCGGAGCCGAGCAGGAAGACGCGCGATCGCACCGCCTCGTCGTCGCGTCGCTTGGCCGCGAGCGACTGAACGACGAACGCGGCGACCAACCCCGCCGCCATACCCAGCGTGCCGCCACGCGTCAGGCTCACCGGAACGGCGATGATCATGACGATCAGCGCCCCGGAAACGAACTGCAGCTTTCGGCCGCTGGTCGAGTGCAACGCCCGATCGACGAACCGCCGAATCTGAGCGGATGGTCCAAGCGAGCGCCGCTCGCGCCCGGACGACGAGCGTCCCTTTGCCAGCAACATCAGCAGCAGGCCGATCCCGGCACCAAGGCAGACGTTGACGAACTGGCCGAAGTGACTGTGGTTGAGGAACGGCCCGCTGTAGCGATGGCCGTGCGACGTGAAGCCGGCGAGCGTTGGGACAGCAAGCTCGCCTGTGAGTCTCTGGTAGAGGCACCAGCCGGCGACGAGCGTTCCGACCAAGGCCATACCCATGAGCAGCAGTCGCGTTCGCCCGGACTCGCCGACGACCTGGAAGGCCGCAACGAACGCCAGCACGACCATGATGAGCACGCGGATCTGCCGCTGGCTCGCCAGCGGCGAGAGACTCAACGGGGCACCTTCAACCCGTGCCTCAACCGTTGCCGGCTCGACGTCCGTCACCGGCAACGCCTGCAGGTCGGCCAGTCGCTCGGTGCGGAGCTCACTGCTGTTGGACGAGAGGACGTCTGCGACGGGTGTCGGCAGCGAGACCACCTGCAGCACCGCAAGTCCGATGAACAACACCATCGGCAGGAACGTCCAGCTCCACCGGAAGCCGCCGCTCCGTGCCGGCGAGGCGATGACGCGAGACGCACAAGCGGCCAGGATCGCCAGCGTGCAGATGACGATGAGGCCGGTCTCCGCCCAAGGCTCGGTCGAGCCGAGTGTGAAGGCACCGAAGGCTACCGCGATGATCAGGAGGACGACGGTTGCGTTCGCCAGTCGGGCCCCGTTGCCCTGCATCGGCGGGCGGCGGTCGCGGATGGCATCGCTGGCGTGCGAGCGAGCGTCGCGCGACGAACGTGGCGAGTCGAAAGCGGTCACGGAGTCGGCCTTGGCACCACGCGTTTCGGTAGCGGTTGGCACGATCACACGTGGCCGTTGGAGCCGTTCTGGCTGCCGTTGACTGGCGTGTCAGCGTGGCCGTTGCTCTGTGAGAACGTCGGTTGATCGCCGTTGCCGCTGATGCGTACAGGAGCGAGGCGTTTCGTGGCCGTGCCGTCGCCGTAGATGTACCCGCCGTACGGGCCATAAGCGCCGTAGCCAGAGCCGTAGCCCCGTCGCGACGGCTTGACGTCATTGACAGCCGCACCGACCACGGCCGCACCGGTTCGCAGCAACCCATCGCGTGCATGCCGGGCGGCACGTCGGCTCGTCTGCCCGACACGTACCACGAGCAGCGTTGCGTCGCAGACGGCACCGAGGACGCGGGCGTCCGTCACCGGCAGCACCGGTGGCGAATCGATGACGACGCGATCGAAGCGGTCGGCCAGCTCGTTCAGCAGGTGAACGAACGCTTCGCTGTCGAGAAGCTCGGCGGGGTCGCTGGGCAACGGACCACAGGGCATCAATGTGAGGTTCTCGACGCCGGTCTCGTGGACACACTCTTCGAGCGTGGCTTCGCCCGAAAGGACCGACGTGAGTCCGTGCGGCATCTCGTCATCGACGGGCTCGGCGCTCGGATCCGGCGTGAGCCAGTACTTGTGCAGCCGCGGCTTACGGCAGTCGGCGTCGATGAGCAGTGTGCGACGGTCCAGACGTGCCAACGACGTGGCAAGGTTGCTCGCCATCGTCGTCTTACCGTCGCCCGAAACGGCACTGGTGACCAGGATGACCCGAGCCTCGTCCACCCCGACTTCACCGGCGGCCACACGGTCGGCGGCCTGCTGCTGGAGGCCGGACATGAGAACGGTGCGGATGTGCCTGTAGGCCTCGCTGGTCGAGCTGCGCGGGTTCTCGAACATGTGCCGGGCACGAGTGCCCGAGTTTTCGCCAGCGTAGCTTGGCACGAGCCCGAGGATCGGCAGCCCGACGGCGTCCTCGACCTCCTCAGCCGACCGGAGCCGCGGATCGAGCCACTCCTGAAGGAACGCCAAGCCGAATCCTGCCATCAGACCCAGAACCAGGCCCATACCAAGGAGCTGCGTCTGGTTCGGCTCGACCTGGTAGCCAAGACCTGGCTCTTCCAGAATCTCGGGCTGCAGTGGCCCACTCGACTCGGCAACGTTGATCGCATTGACACGAGACGACAGCGTGCTGAGCCAGTCCTCGGTCAACGCAAGGTCGCCCTTCACCTTCTCATTCAGCGACAGTCGGCTGTTGAGTTCGAGGAGTTCTGACCGACGCTCGTCGTACTCCTTTTGCAGCTCGCTTACCCGTGCGGCAGCAACCGCGTTGCGGCGTTCAAGGATGCCCAAGCGATTGTCGAGATCGGTCCTTCGCATCGCCTCGACCTCGCGTTCGAGGTCTGCGATCTTCTGGCGAAGGCGCAACACATTGGTGGCATTTTCACCACTGGTGTAGGTCAAATCACGGACTTGTCGGCGAAGCAAAGAAAGCTCCGCTGCGACCGCACCAGACGCACCGCCGTCCTCAAGCTCGGGTAGCAGAACGTCCAACATCACCGCATTGCCCTCGGCCGACTTGACGGCATCGAGCGTGAGCTTGAGGTCGCGGGCTTCTGATTGAGCGCGTAGGAGATCGCCGCTGAGCTTCTCAAGCTCCAGCCCCTCAATCGTGCTACTGCGGCCGCTGTTTAGGTCGAAGCTGCCGATCTCCCGGCTGAGGTTGTTGCGCGTGGCCCAGAGTTCCTCGCGCTTTCGCTCGTGCGTCTCCCGGGCAGTGCGTAGCTGCTCAAGCGTCTCCGCAGCGGTGTTACGATGACTGTCAGCTGTGAAATCGAGATAGGCCTGCAGAACCGCAGTCGTGATGATGCGAGCGTCTTCCGGGCGGTCAGCCCGACTCTGGATGAAAACGGAGCGGGTCGACTCTTCAGTGGACACGCTTACCGCCCGGCGCAGTCCACTCAGTGGATTGTCGAACGTGTCGAAGCTTGGTAAGTCGGCAACTCCGACACGCTGGACAGCCGTGCCGAGAACCTTGCTACTGCTGATGATGCTCGCCTGCTCAGCCAACGAGGAACGCCCGTTGAGCGCGTCCTCAGTCCCGAGTGCGGTTACTGCTCCCGCTCGGATGTAGAGCTTGGTACTACTTTCGTATACCGGTTCCGTGTTTCGGTAGATCCCATACCCGCCGGCGATGCCGAGGATGGTCAGGATGACGATCGTCCAACGTCGCCGCCACAGGACCTTGGCGATGTCGATTTGAGGGCCTTCGTCCTCCTCATTGCTGCCGATTGTGACTTCGTACGGCTGCGCGACCGCTGGCGTTGAGCGGGTCGACGTCCTGCGCAGGGCACGACCGCTCGCACCCGACGGCGGTGCGATCGGTGGAACCAAGGCGCTCGTGCCCGCGTGCTCGTCGTTCATTGCTGTCAAGACCTCATCCCCTTCGCCAGTTAAACGTCGCAGGCTGCACTCGTGTTCCCATCAGGATTCGTCCAATCGGCCTCGCGACGCTCACGTGGCACTTGCGCTCTCGCAGACTAACCGGCGAAGCCACTGCAGGCGAGCCAAACCCGACAGTTTATACGGTCGGTCTGTGGAAACGCCCCGGCACATTCGCCAGGGCGTCGGATACGGGAAGAAACGTCGCTTGGATGTCCAGGCCGATTCGCCTCGAAGGATTCGAGCCGACAAGCCGACTACGGCCGGAACGGACCGAGTGGCGGACGCCGGAACGGGCTGAGTGGCGGACGAGTGAAGTCCGGCAGGCTGCCAGTGATATCCGGGACGACCTCATCGTCCTCTTCCATCCCGGCGTCGGGTGCATTCGGTGAGGGGCTACTCGAAGCTCCGCCGGGCGTGCCGCCGGGATTCAAGCCGGGACGCGACGGGATCGCGTTGCTGCGACGGGTCTCAACCGGCACCACGACGCGTCCACCCGCGTAAGGGTCGAGCACCGTGACGGTCGGAACCATCGGACGGGCGGACCGGAGCGAACGCTCCTGGGCCTCTGCCGTGACGAAAAGACCAATCCCACCTGCGGCAAGAAGGCCAAGGGCTGCGAGCTTCGTTGCGTGCTTTGCCATTAGTTCTCCAGACGTCCCCAACAGTATCGGCCAACCACGGCCGCCTCAATTGTCAAAACGCCACACCGCCCAACCATTGAGCCATCAACGCTTTCGGCGAAGGCCGAACAGTCCGGCGAGACCAACCAGACCGGCCACCGCAGGCTCAGGAACGACGACGAGGTTGTCGTAGTAGGCGGTTCCGGCGAGGGGGACGGCGCTGAGATTCTGGTCGAAGCCCAGGAACGTCACGCCGCGGAAGTCATTCGTGCGACCCAGCCCGTCGACATCGCCAAACGTCTGCCCCGCTCGGAAGTCGAACGTCCCGATCAGGCCGCCGTTAACAAAGAGGTCGTACTCCTTGGCCGTGTAGTCGAGGACGAGGTCGAAGTCGTTGTAGACGCTCAGCGGGACAAATGTGCCCGTGCCGACGAAGTCGAATGGCGTGGCGCTGTTGACGAAGACCTCGCCGGTCGACGGATCGACAACAAACTCACCCGCGATCGACTGCAGGCCAGTGGGCGTGGAGTTCGAGCCGAAAACCGTGAAGCCGAAGATCGGCCCCTCGGCGAGGTTCTGCAGCACGTTGAGTGCGATGCCCGCCTCAACCGGACCGTCCGGGACGACGTCGGGGGCGATGATGACGCCGTAATCGCCGTTATCGAAGCCGCCTGGCTGATCGACGAGATCGAACTGGACACCGTCGGTTCCCGCAACGCCGATGGTCGAGGCGACCGTCGCGTTGGCGGAGTTGCTGGTCCCACGGAACTGCCACACCTTGTCGGGCGATCCGCCGCCCTGGCCCTCAAGGCCGACAAAGTTGAAGCCGCTGCTTGGCACCTCGAAGCCGAGCACGTCGTAGTTGATCGATGCCGACGCCGAACCAGCGGCGATCAGGGTCGCCGCGCATGCGGCCTTTGCGATGGTGTGCATAGCTCTCAGCTCCCGTGTGCAGTCTCTGCCTGGTGCGACCGAGCCGGATGCAGTCCCTCATCCCAGGAGGCACGGCCGCCGCCGGGAAAGTAATGGCTCGCGGGTCGGTGTCAAGAAAATCTGACCGCAACCCGAAGTTGTGTCGCGGCATCATTCCGCGTCGTCTGCAGAGCGGCTGGCGGCACTGACTTCCTGTCGCACTGTGTTCAGCCGATCCCGTAGAGCCGCTGTCGTCGTGCGAACCGCCATAGCCCGCTCAGCCTGCCGCGCCGAAGTAGATGCTTCTCGAAGCTCGCCCTGCAGCACGTACATCTCCGCGAGGTGCACGTGCCATTCGGGCTCTTCCGGCTGCTGCTCGATCGCGCGCTGGATGTACTCGATCGCGTCGGCGACATTGCCTCGCCGGGCGGCGATTGCGGCGCGCGTGTCCAAAATCGCCGGGAACGCTGCCGACTCGCGCACACGGTCTTCCGTCAACAGCGGTGCGACCAGTCGTTCGGCCTCTGCAACCTCGCTGTCGCTCCCTTCCAGAAGCAGCATGGCGAGGTTGTTGCGCGCGATGACGCGACCCGGCTCGTCGCGGAGTGCCCGCTCGTAGCTGGATCGAGACAGGTCTTTCACACCTGCCGAACCGGCGAGAATGCCGATCCGCTCCCACACGGCCGGTCCTGCGTTGTCGTCAACCAGCTCGCTGACACGTGTCACCAGGGAAGCGAGGCGATCGAGCAGCTGGCGGTCGCCAGAAGCCGTCACGGCTGAACTGATCGGAACGGCGACCTCCAGCAAAGCGTTCGCCGAGGCATCGGGCACGCCCAGAACAGCGTCCGCCGCGTTGACGAGCCCACGACGGCCACGGGCATCGTCGGTCGAAGCCGCAAGTGCCGCCGCCCGGAGCCACGTCGCCCGCAGCGGCGAGTCGGTTGGAGGCGGCGTCTCACCGCCGAGTGTCTCAACCGCTCCGCCAGGGTCAGAGTTTGCGATCCTGGCCTCGGCTTCCAGGGCAATCAAACCTTGCGAGCGGTTCTGGCGGTTGACGCGCTGCAGCCGATCGACTGCGACGGCAGGACGCCCGGCCGCCAGTTCGAGCCTGGCAATCGCGACGTCGACCACCTCGAACGCCTGATCGGCAGCGCCCTGCTGTCGCAACCGCTCGCGCCAATCCATCGCCGCCTCGATCGCGGCCTCGAGCTGGTTCTCTGCCGCCAAGGCATCGACGAGCAACCGCTGCGGTTCAGGATTCCGACGATCCGCCCGGGCAGCCGCACGGGCCGTCTGAATCGCCCGCTCGGTGCGACCGGACGTCGTGTCGATGATCGCCGACAGCTCCAGCAGCGATCGCACGTCGGCCAGCAGCGGGTCACGGCGAAGCGTGTCGAGACGGTCCGCAACCTCGCCAACATCGACCTCCGAGCCCATGTCGCGTATCAGCTTGACGGCCTCGACCAACAGGCGAGCGCGCTCGGCCGACGGACGATCGACCACCGCCACCAGCGTCTCGCGCAGCCGACTCGCTGGGGCCGACGTCGCGTTGAGCAATCCGACCGACTGCGGGACCTCGTCGGCGAACAGCTCGAACGGCACCGCATGATCCTCACCGACTGAATCGAGCTGCTGCGACGCCTCGCGAGAGAGTGAAGCTGCCTCTTCCACGCCACCCCCGCTGAGCGTTGCCAACACACCCAGCCGCCACGCCGCGAACGCGTTGGATTCTCGTGCACGCGCAAGGAACACGGTCGCCGCCTCGTCGAGCCGGCCGCCGGCCAGCAGAACCGAACCCCGAATCAGCTCGACATCCAGATCACTCGTCCCGTCGCCGATCAGTGTCGCCAGCCGCTCGGTCGCGACGAGGGCATCGTCAACGCGGTTGAGACGGGCCAATGCCTCGGCTGCGAAGACGACGACACTTGGATCCTGCGACGCTGCCGCCTGTTCGATGGTCTCGGCATCCAGCCGCCCAGCCCGCGCGAGCAGCGTCAGACGTGACGGCGTCAGACGATCACCCTCGTCCGGCATGAGAGCGAGCACCCGCTCGTACTGACCCTCTTGCTCCAAGAGCGTCATCAAGCGAGCCAGCTGTGGCCGCGTGAGTCGATCCGTCTGCGACTCGAGCTGCCGAAGATGGAGGTCGATCGGCTCGTTGCGTGCGGCCAGACGTGTCGCCAACTCCAGCCGCAACGCCGTATTCCTCGGCGCGGCCTCGACGGCTGCGACGAGCTGAGCCTCTGCCTCGTCGGGGACGTCAAGCCGATCGAGCACCGCCGCCAGAATCAGGCGGCCCTCGGCGTACGCGGGGT
Organism: Planctomycetota bacterium; assembly: GCA_038746835.1. NCBI lineage: Bacteria > Pseudomonadati > Planctomycetota > Planctomycetota bacterium. Next base: position 8,795 of record JBCDKH010000104.1, read on the forward strand.
AGCCACGGGTGACGGCACCGAGATCGATCGCGCGATCGCGAAGCACGGCCTCTTCAACCTCGCCGTCCGGCTTGGCAAGGTCCAGCCGGGCCAGCCGGACTGGCCAGTTTGCCCCGGTCTCACCAATCGCCTCGGCTGCCGCGGCAGTGAGTCGGCGTAGCAGCGTCCACTGCTGCAGGTCGTCCGCGCGGAGCGCGTTGAGTCGCCAGATCGTCTGAACCAGCAGCATGTCGACCGTCTCGGCATCGGCCGCCGCTTCGGCGATGTCGATCGAGCCGTCAACAAAGTCGTCGTTTCCACGCGAGGCAAACAGCTTCAGATGCGGCGGAAGCAACTCGTCGTCCACCGCCGTCCCCGTGAGCACGTCCACGAAGGCGGCGGTCATCGGATCGATGTCGGGCCTGGCTCGAACCTGGTCGATGAGTGCCGCGGCAACGTTCGGACTCGACCGCTGCATCGCCTGCATGAGGCGCAGCACCAGCCCTTCGTCCAGTTCGGCGACAGCCTGGGCGTCGAGACTCTGCGATGCCAGTGCCTCTCGAAGCACGGCTAGCAGCGGATCGTCAGCCTCGACCTCTTCGAGCAATCGCGTCGCCTCTCCAACATTCCCAGATGCGAGCAGCAGCATCGCCGTCTCGCTGACCGCGATCGGATCCTCAGCAAATCGCGCTCGCATCGCGGCAAGGACGGCTGACGTCGTCTCCAGGTCACCAGAAGACGCAGACGCCTGCGCCAGAAGCACCATCGGCCGCAACGACGGCCCGGTCGAAAGCAGCTGCCGCGCCACATCGGTCGCCCCGATCGGCTCTTCGAGATCGAGCAGCGCCTCTGCACGCTGCAGCGCGAAAGTCGGGTGTCCGTAGATCGACAGCGCCGCCTCGGAAGACTCCAGACGCTCCAGTGGCGTCGCCATGCCGGACGCGGGTGCGAGACGCAGATAGCTGCGGCGATCGGCCTGTGTTTGCCAGGTCGACAAGACACTCGACCACGCCCTGGCCGATGAGCCCTCAGGCCGAGCTTCGAGGCTCTCGATCAGCTCTTCTGCCGGCTGATCGAGCTCGAGCATCGCGAGTCCGCGAAGACCGAACAGCTCGCTCTCGGAGATCGGGTCTGCGTTGCTTGTCAGGTCGAGCAGCGCTTCCCACTCGCCCGCCAACGCGAGACGATTCGCGGCGAGGCGAGCGATGCCGATGTCGACGTCGGACGTCACCCGCGCGGCCGCCGTGGCAAGAACACGCGTCGCTTTCTCCGACAGGCCACTCGCGTCGAGCAGAACCATGAGCTGACGCAAGGCCCGCGCTTCGTCGCCGGCTTCGGAAGCTGCGAGCGACGACCCGCCCAGAACGGCCTCTGCCGCACGATCCGCGAACTGGACCAGCTCGTCGCGGTCGTTCCGCCGGGCCGCATCCGCGGCAGCAGCAATGTCGACGCGCGGGTCGCCGCCGTGAGCCTCGCGAAGCGTTGCCAACCGCGCTGCCGCCGCCTCGGCACCCACATCGGGGATCGCGTGTTGAAGATCGATCGCAAGATTCAGCACGGCCGCGTCCAGCGGAATGACCGCGAGATACGCATCAGCGGTTTCGAGGGCTTCTTCCAACCTGCCGCGTGCAGCCAGAGCGGATGCCCGCAGGCGAAGCTGCTCCAGCCGGTCCTCGTCATCTGCGGTGACGTTGGGGTCGAGGTTGCTCGTCAGATCGAGCAGTTCGTCCCACGCGCCGACTGCCAGGTACAGCCGCGCAAGGCGACGCCTAGCCGTCTGGGCCCGCTCGGCTCCGGGGAAATCAGTCAGGTACTGCTGGTAAAACGCAACCGCCTCGCTGAGGTGGCGATTGTTGGGCGATTCGACCTCTTCGCGAGCTCTCGCGTACGTGAACAGCGGCCTGGGTTCGTCGCGTCCGGCGTAGTTGATGTATGTGCCAGACTGGCGAAGCGCATCCTCGTAGCGGGCTTCCTCGAGCGCGACGTACGACTGATCGCGCGTCTCGATCATGTGCCGACGAAGTCGCTCCTGTCGGATCAGCACGAAGGCCACCGCGCCCGAAACCAACATCGCCACGATGACGCCAGCGATGATCAGCCGCCGCTTGCGATCGACACGTCGTGATCGGCGCGGGGCGACTGCGGGTGCAGCGGTGCGGGCAGACGGTTCAGTGGTCACGCGTGTCGAACTCCAGATCCTGACTTTCCCCCGCCAGCCCGTGTGGGCGTTGCGCTCCGGACCACGGGCCAAACCCTACCACACGGCAGCAGACGTGTCCCGCACAGCCGATCGCCTCCAACGCGACCCAGGCGATGACAGCGCTGGCGGCGTGTGATGGTTATGAGACGGCCCAGCGGGTGAAGGAGTTCAGACGAGGCCGGTCGATGTCGTTGGAGATGCCAGCCACACCTCCTGCCGCACACGCCAAATCCCAGTCGCGACGCTCCATCGCCGGAACGATCCGACGATCGACCCCATCCGCCGAGACGGCCGGATTTTCGGATGCGACGGCTGGAATGGCGATGGCATTGCGTGCGGGCCGGCTCAGTCTGCTGTCAGCGCTGAGCCGCGATTTTGCCGGGCGGACGCAAGATGTCGCCATCGAACGCGCCGCCGATCGCCTCGCCGACGCCGCCGAATCGGGCCATGCGACCAAGTCTCTCGAAGCCCTCGTCGAGCTAGCGGCCGCTTGCGATGACCGCGCCCGTCTCGTCAGCCGTCGCGCTGCCTGAGTCTTCGGGGAGTGACCGCAACCGCTCGACCAACTCGTCTTTGCCGGCCGACTCGAGCCGGGCGAGCAGAATCTCGTGCTCGTCGGCGTCGTCGGCGGACCAGCTGCGGGTATCGACGTAGGTCCAACTCACGCCCAGCCGCTGCTTGGGCACGATCACCAGACGCCACTCCGGCCAACCCTTGAGCGGGCCATCGACCGACGTGCCGGGCGGACCGTCGATGACGACCACGTGCACTGCCGCCGCGGCGAGGATCCAGCCGCCCAGAAGCAGCGTGCCGACGATTCCTCGGACAAGGAACGTGAGCCAGGCGATGGGCGAGAAGAACTTCATCGTCAGAGCAATCGAACCCGGGCAGGCTCTACACGGTGCTTATCGGACGTTTTCCGCGCCGATCGCTACTCGACCAGCTCGCCGACCGGAATCTCGTCGTCGTTTGACGGTGCTGACGCCTGTGGCGACCCGGCGAGAATGATCTGGCCGTAGTAGTTGGACGTGAACTGCCTTCGTGCGGCCTGCTCGTCGAGGTCAACGAGCCGCCGAAGCTTCTCCACCAGCTCCGCCGCCTCGGGATCGGACGCCTCTGCCCGATGGACGGCCTGCTGCTGTTCGTGGTCGCGAAACCGCAAAATCTGCGTGATTCGCTGATGCGGCTGGTTGTCGTGCTGGCGGTACTCGTGGTCGAGACTCTGGAAGACCTCGAATGCCCCGTCGGCGACGCCAAGCCGGCGAAAACAGGCGACGAACTGCCGCATCAGGTCATCGTGCTCCCTGAGACGGTGCCGCGGGACGAGATAGCTGTTGGTCTGAAGAAGCATCAGTCGGCTCCGGCCGGGCCGGACGCTGGCACCGTACGACGGCTGCGCGTGGGTCACAAGATGCCGGACGCGGCTGCGGCAGGACCGATAGGCTGCTGCGATGCCCGACCCGAGTGCGATCGATGACC
>JBCDKH010000105.1 GCA_038746835.1 Planctomycetota bacterium
CCAGCCGAGCCAGACGGCCGATGCGTCGTCGATGGAGAGCTGCCCGGTGCTGATGCGCGGGCGAAGATCGGCATCGGCAAGCCGCGCGGCCTGCCATCGCAGACCACTCTCGGCGAGCGACCGTGCCCTGAGCGCGTCGGCCACAACGGCGGAGCCGCGCGAGTTCATCGCCGAGACGTGGTACATCGCCGTCGCCAGGCCCGAGAGCAGGACGAGATAGATCATTGCCAAGACGGCGGCAGCGCCGCGACGTGGGCGCAGTGGAATTCGTGTTCGCCTCATGATCCTGGTTCCTTTCGGCTACGGCATGCGGTACCAGCTCGTGCGTGCGACTTCTTTCTGCTCACTCCCGGGTTGTGCCTGCCAGAGAACCGTCACGTCGATGCGAAGCGCACCGGTGCCGGGCTCGCTGAGGGTCATGTCATCCACCCGCGTCACCTCAACGACTTGTGAGAACTGACTCAGCTCCGGGATCGCCAGGCGAAGGGCGTCGATGGGGCCGTCGGTGCCTTCGGTGTCGAAGCCGTCGAAGTCATCGACGTCGTTGAACGTGTCGAGGGTTTCGCCGGGCTCTGGTCCCCAGTTGGCGGACCGTGTGATCGGGTCGTCATAGGGCAGGTGGGCCATCGCCTCTTCGAGGTGACGCGCCAGCTGCGAGCCGACGGTGAGTCGTCGGGCTTCCTTGTTGCTGATGCTGACGGTTGCAAAGAGCTCCATCGCCGCGAGGCATCCGGTGCCGACGATGACGATCGCCAGCGACGCCTCGATCAGCGTGAAGCCACGGCGAGATGAACGACGACGACGGGACACGAAACTAGAGATCGCATTCAGTGGTAAGCGAGGCAAGCTGCAGAGGCAGAACGAAAAACGGCCGGAGGCAATGCCTCCGGCCGTTCGTTTCAGGCTTGGCTGGTTCGCTACTCGACCAGGCTGCTGAGCTTGAAGATCGGCAGGATGATGGACATGGCGATGAAGCCGACCAGGCCGCCCATCACGATGATCATCAGCGGCTCGATCATCGCCGTGCAGTTCTTGATGACGGCCTTGAGCTCGCGGTTGTAGAACTCGCTCACCTCATCGAGCACCTCGCCCAGGCGACCCGATTCCTCACCGGCGGCGATCATCTGGACCGTTGCTCTCGGCAGGAGTGGGTTGCCGCTGAGGGGTTGGCTGATCTTTTTGCCTTGCTTGACGCTGACGTAGACGCTGCGCCACATCCGCTTGAAGTGGACGTTACCGCTGATTTCCGCGGTGATCGCGATCGTGTCGAGCATCGGGACGCCGGCGTTGATGAGCTGGCCCATCGCGTGCAGGCTCCGCGTGATGTACAGCGCGCGGAACATCTTTTTGAACAGCGGCACCATCAGCTTCACACGGTCGTAGCCGACCCGGCCACGCTCGGTCTTGAGCATGAGCACGAGCCCCCAGATGCCCACGACCAGACCGATGAGCACGACATACCACCGCAGAATCAGGAAGTCGCTGATAGCCAGCAGGATCTTCGTCGGCAGAGGCAGAATCGCCTCCTTGCCCTCGAAAAGCACCGTGAATCGCGGCAGCACGAACGTCAGCAGGAAGACCGTCACGCTGACCGCCAGGCCGCCGATGATCCCGGGGTAGATCATCGCGCCCTTGACCTGCTGGGCGGTTTCGATCTGCTGGGTCAGGTAGCCCGCAATGCGGTCGAGCATCTTGCTGAAGCCGCCGGAGAGTTCCGAGGCGCGGACCATGTTCACATAGAGCGGGCCAAACTTCTTCGGATAACGCTGCAGCGCTTGGCTGAACGGCTTGCCGCTCTCGACGTCCGCCTGAATCTGGCGGAGCATTTTCTGGAACTTCGGGTTCTCCGTCTGATCGGCGATGCCCTCGATGGCGGCGCGCAGACTGATGCCGGCGCGGACCATGACGCTGAGCTGCGCCGTGAAGGCCTGGATGTCTTTCTGGCTCGGGCCGAAGGAGATTTGGACGTCCTTCAGACTCTTGGACTTGCCGGACGCGCCGCTCGCAGGCGTGAGGCGCAGGACGTACTGGCCACCTTGTCGCAACTGCTGACTTGCGGCCTGCATCGACGCCGCGGCAAGAGTCCCGGTGGAGACGGCCCCCGCGCTGGTCCTGACTTCGTACTGAAAACTGGGCATCGGGTGGCTCCTTCCGTCGGTGGTTGATCCGTCCTCAAGACAGCCCACGGGCTGAGCCCATGGGCCTTTGTGTTACCGGTCAGCTCACGCCGCCAGTGCCCGCTCGACCTTTTCCGGATGAGCCGCCTGGCTCACCGCGTCCTCAGCGCTGATCCGACCGTTCGCGTAGAGCTCCATGATGGAGTCGTCCAGCGTCTGCATGCCCAGCGTCCGGCTGGTCGAGATGATGTTGGGAATCTCGAAGATGCGGTTCTCACGAATGCAGTTGCGAACGGCCGGCGTACAGAGCATCACCTCGATGCCCGGCACCATGCCCGGCCCGTCCTGACGCTTGAAGAGCGTCTGACTCACCACCGCCTGCAGCGTGTTCGAGAGCATCGAGCGAATCTGGTTCTGCTCGTCGCTCGGGTAGATGTCGATGATGCGCTCGATGGTCTGCGGCGCGTTGACGGTGTGCAGCGTCGACATGACGAGGTGACCGGTCTCGGCCGCGGTGATGGCGGCGCTGGTGGTTTCGAGGTCACGCATTTCGCCGACGAGGATGACGTCCGGGTCCTGACGCAGCACGTGCCGGAGGCCGCTGGCAAAGGTGGGGCAGTCCTCACCGATCTCGCGCTGTTCGATCGCGCTCTTGTCGCTCTCGAACGTGTACTCGATCGGGTCTTCGATCGTGATGATGTGCCCGTTGTCGCGGCGGTTGATCGCGTCGATCATGCCGGCCAGCGTCGTGCTCTTGCCCGAGCCGGTACCGCCGGTGACGAGGATCAGGCCGCGTGGAAGGTGCGTGAGCTTGCGGACAACTTCAGGCAGGCCGAGCTGATCGAGCGGGCGAATCGTGTCGTTGACCGTTCGGAAGGCCATCGCGACGGTGCCGCGTTGGAAGTGGGCGTTGACGCGGAATCGGCCGACGCCGTCGATGGCGTAGCTGAAGTCGGCGTCGCGCAACTGCTGGAACTTGGCCCAGCGGTCGTCGTCCATCATGTGCCGGCAGAGCTCCGTGCACGACTCGGGCGTGAGCACGTCGTACTGCGACCGCTCCACGACAGTGGTGACGCGGAACATGGGCGGCAGCCCCGCGTTGAAGTGGATGTCGCTGGCGCCCTGGGCAACGGCGGTCGTGAGGATCTCGTCGAGCATGGTCGATAGGACCGTCGCATTTAGCCCGGATTGACGCGGTGGCGACGACGTTTATCGAACCAACATGACCTTCGTCATCCCGAGCTAAGCGCAGCGGAGTCGAGGGGCCTCGCCTGCATCAGGTACCGCTCCAAGACGAGGTCCTTCGACTCGCTCTGCTCGCTCAGGATGACGGAAAGACGTTTCAGATCGGCTTCGCGGTCGTCGTCATGAGCGGGTCGAACCGCTGGGCGATCGGCATGCGTCGGCCGAAGCCGAAGGCACGGCTCGTCACCTTCAATCCCGGGGCGGCCTGGCGGCGCTTGTACTCGCTGCGGTCTACGAGCTTCACGACCTTTTCCACTACTTCCCGCTCGTACCCGGCGGCGACGATGGTGTCAGGGCCTTCCTCAAGTTCGATGTAGCGCTCCAGAATCGCGTCGAGCGTGTCGTAGTCCGGCAGCGAATCGCTGTCCTGCTGGTCGGGTGCGAGTTCGGCCGACGGCGGCTTGGTGATTGTGTTCTCGGGGATGACCTCGCGTCCTGCGGTGTTGTTGTAGTGCCGGGCGAGGCGGTAGACGTCGGTCTTGGGCACGTCGCTGATGACGGACAGCCCGCCGCACATATCGCCGTAGAGCGTGCAGTAGCCGACGGCGAGCTCGCTCTTATTGCCGGTCGTCAGGAGCAGAGCGCCCGTCTTGTTGCTGAAGGCCATCATCGTCGCGCCGCGGATGCGGGCCTGAAGGTTCTCGGCAGTCAAGCCCGTGACGTCGAAGACCTCGCCGAGCGAGGCGTCGAAGGCGTCGTGCATCGGCTTGATCGGAACGACGTGAAAGCGAATGCCGAGGTTCTCGGCCAAAGCGCGGGCGTCGTCGACGCTGTGGCCCGAGCTGTAGCGGCTGGGCATCGCGACGCCCTCGACGTTCTCCTCGCCCAGCGCCTCCGTCGCGACCGCCGCCACAACGGCCGAATCGATGCCGCCCGACAGGCCGATGACCGCCTTTTTGAAGCCGCACTTGTGGAGGTAGTCGCGTGTCCCAAGCACCAATGCGCGACGGATCGATTCAACATCGGGAATCTCTTCATGCTCGACTGCCGTCTGCAAGCTCGCAGCGACCTTCGGGATGTCGACCACGAGAAGGTCGTCTTCGAACGCCTTCGCGTGGGCGATCAATTTCCCGTTGGCGTCGAAGGCGCAGGAGTTGCCGTCGAAGACAAGCTCGTCATTTCCGCCGACCTGGTTGACGTAGAGCAGCGGCACGCCGTGCTTCTTGGCCTGTTCAGCGAAGAGTTCACGGCGAAAAGCGTGTTTGCCGGCGACGAACGGGCTGGCCGAGAGGTTGACGATCAACTCCGCCCCGGCGAGCTTCAGATCGCCCAGCGGGTTGCTGTGATACAGCCGACGCGGAATGAGTCGCTCGTCGTTCCACAGGTCTTCGCAGATGGTTACGCCGAGCGTGAAACAGTCGTCACCGGTGCGACAGGCGTCGATGACGTTGTTGTCCGGCGTGTTCGGCCCGGGCTCGAAGTAGCGGCTCTCGTCGAAAACGTCGTACGTCGGCAGGAGCGTCTTGAAATGCCGGCTGACGATCTCGCCGTCCCGCAGCAGGGCGGCCGCGTTGTGCAGTGGTCGGCCGACGGGAGCCGTGTTGCGCTCGGCGTAGCCGACGAGAACGTCGAGGCCATCGGTCTCGGCAGCGATGCGGCGAAGCTGCCGGATCTGCTCGTCGAGGAAGTCGCCACGCAGCAACAGATCCTTTGGCGGGTAGCCGCAGAGGGCCAGCTCCGGAAGGAGGACGACGCGAGCCTCGGCGTCCTTTGCGCGATGAATCGAGGCGATGATCTTGCCCGCGTTGCCCGCGAGATCACCGACCGTCGGATTCATCTGGACCAGTGCGAACCGCATGCGGAAGTTTAGTGGTCCGTTTCCGACTGCGAGCCGCAGGCTCGCAGCCATCTTGGTTTTCCAGGTTTCAGCAGGATCGCCACCGGTAGCTGCGAGCCTGCGGCTCGCAGTCGGTCATGCCACCCGAGATCGCACCATGTCCAGTTGCTTGGATGCAAACTTGGCCTCGTCGTCCGAGTCGTAGAGCGTGAACAACGTCGACCCGCTGCCGCTCATCCGAACCGGTCGGCCGAGCTTTTTCTCGCAGTCGCTTCGCAGCTTTCCGAGCGACGGCTCGATCACAGACGCAGCCGGCTCGAGGTCGTTTCGGAGATGTGGCAAGAGCTCGATTGCCGGGAGGGCCGACCACTTGGCGAAATCAGGTTCGCCATCGTCAGGCGGCGTCGTTCGAGCGTCGAAAGCACGGAAGACTTGAGGAGTCGACATCTGCACTCCAGGAAAAAGCAGCAACGCAGTGTGTCGGCGTCCTGGACGAAATGGTGTTACCACGTCACCACGGCCAGTGACTTCCGCGTCGCTTATCCCATCGAGTTGGCAGCTCAGGAAAAAAGGCACGTCGCTGCCGGTTTGTAAGGCGATGTAATCGACTTTGTAACGCGGTGCAGACTTCTCAGAGTCTGCTGCAAAGTGGAGTCTTGCTTTGATCGTTGCCGCGGCGTCACTGCTCCCGCCGCCAAGACCGCCGCCCAAAGGGATCGTCTTCGACAGCCGCAACCGGGCAGAAGTCTTGGTTTCACCCAAGAGAAAGCTCGTTCCGTACCAGGCATCGAATGCGAGGTTCTCAGCCGAGCGGTCGCCCGCTGGGACATCAGGATCTTCGCATTCGATAAGGAGTCGAAGCCCATCGCGGACATCGGGGACCAAATCGAACTGAAGTTCGTCGAACAATTCGACTGTCCGGAACCACGACCGCAGCGGATGAAACCCGTCCGCAGTTCTAGGGTAGACGCGGAGATACAGGTTGATCTTCGCAGGTGCGTGGATGACGAGCCGGTTGTTCACCGGGCCATCCGCACGGGCTTGCCCTGGCTTTCGTAGCTGGCGAGTTTGCGCTGGAGTGTTCGGACGCTGATGTCGAGCGCGTCGGCGGCGTGGGTGCGGTTGCCGTCGAAGCGTTGAAGTGCGCCTTCGATCGCCAGGCGTTCGAGTTCGTCCATCGTCAGGCCGCTGGGAATGGCTTCGCCGTTTTTGCTCGGGCTGCCGCCGATGCCGTCGGTGAGGTCGTCGGGCAGGTCGCTCTCCTGCAGCACCTCGCCGTCGGCCAGGACCATCATCCGCTCGAGCGTGTTCCGCAGCTCGCGAACGTTCCCGGGCCAGTGATAGCTGGTAAAGAACCGAACCACCTCCGGCGAGGCCTTGGCGACGTTCAGATCACGCGTGCGGGCAATGTCTTTGACGAAGGCGTCGATCAACAGCGGCACATCGTCCGGCCGATCGCGAAGTGCAGGCAGCTGGATTGAGACGACGTTTAGCCGGTAGTAGAGGTCCTCGCGGAATGTTCCGTCGGCCACCATCGCCCGAAGGTTCCGGCTGGTCGCGGCAACGACGCGGACGTCGACCTTCTTGTCTTCGTGCCCGCCGACGGGAGTGAGCGTGAGCGTCTCAAGGACACGCAGCAGCTTGGCCTGCAAGGAAAGCTCGAAGTCGCCGATCTCGTCGATGAACAGCGTCCCGCCGCTGGCCTGCTCGAACCGGCCCATCCGCTTGTCGGTCGCACCGGTGAACGCGCCGCGAACGTGGCCGAACAGTTCCGACTCCACCAGCGACGCCGGGACAGCCGCGACGTTCACCGCGACGAACGGTCCCTTTTTCCGGGGCGAATTGTGGTGCAGTGCCTGGGCGACGAGTTCCTTGCCCGTGCCACTCTCGCCGAGGACGAGTGCCGTCGAGTCGACCGCGGCGGCTCGGCGGATGCGTTCGAAGACCCGGCGCATCGGCTCGCTCTCGCCGACGATCTTCTCGACGCCGAACTTGTGGTCCAGCCGCTCGCGGAGCTGGTTGAGCTCGGTGTCCTTGCGTCGGCCTTCGATCGCCCGGGCGAGGCGAAGCTCCAGGTCGTCGGGATCGATCGGTTTGGTGATGTAGTCGTACGCGCCGTTCTTGATCGCCTGGACAGCCGTGCTGACCGAGCTTTGGCCGGTGATGAGGATGAACTGTGTGTCGGCCTGTCGACTCTTCCACAGCTTGAGCAGGTCCAGGCCGCTGACGTCGCCCATGTGCAGGTCGCTCAGGACGACGTCGACGTTCTCGTCGACGTAGCCGAGGGCTTTGTCAGGGCTTTCGGCCGAGAAGACCTCGTGGCCGAGGACACGCAGCAGCTTCTGAAGCGCCTGCCTTTCGGCCGCGTTGTCCTCGACGATTAGGATTCGCCCAAGGTGTTTGCCGTTGCTGTTGGTGCGGTCAGGCATGTTGGCGTGAGGCGCGGGCACAAGCCCTGTGCGGAGCCGTGGAGGTCGACTCGGTCCAGCAGGGTATCACGCGAGCCAGCCGAGTACCGGTCGATTCGTGTCAAGAAATAGCGTTTCCGTCGAGGCAATGCTCGATGCGACGCGACTGTCGCATTTTCGCTGGGCCACCCCAGGTCGCACGGGCAATCCCTTACGCTCATCGCGTCCGATGCTGCGATGGCTCAGCCGACTACGCCTCTCGCTGGCCACGAAGTGCCAGCTGCTCTTCGGCACGGCCGCGGGTGTCATCATTCTCGCGGCACTGGCCGTGGCTTGGCAGCGAATTGGTCAGCTGACGGAGGCCCAGAACCGCATCGCCGCCGACGTCCTCGCCGATCAGACGCTCGCCACACACATCGAAAGCGGCGACATCGACCCTGCCCGGACGCTCGAGCTCGACGGGGCCCGTGTCCGCGCTCCACGCATCGTCGCCGCCGACGCGATTGACCGTCTGACGCCTTTCGAGCAGGCGGCGCTGCGTGTCTTCCGCGAGAGAGCAGACCGCCGCGCCTTTCGCGAGGACGCCTTGCTCCCCGACGCCGACGGCCAACCGGGCCAGTTCTCGGGAACGCGGACGGCCATCGCCCTGCATGCCCAAGCGTCGTGCCTCTCGTGCCACGCCGGACCCGATGCCGTCGCACCGATCGTGGTGCCGTTCGAGGGGGGCGACGAGACCGAGCCGCAGCTCATGGGTGTCATGAGCATCGAGCTGGCTTCGCAGACGAGCACGCGGGAGCTGCTGCTCAACCGCAGCTTCCTCATCACCGCCGCCATCACCTCGGCCGGGGCGGCGACGCTGACGCTGTACCTCATCTTGACTCGGCTCATCCTGACGCCCGTCCGCGTGCTGCAGGACGTCGCCGAGCGGGTTCGCGGAGGCGATCTGAACGTCCGGGCCGAGGTCGCCAGCGGCGACGAGTTCGAGACGCTGGCCCGCACCGTCAACGAGATGGTTGCCAACCTTCAGACACGCAACACCCAGCTCGCCCGGGCCAACCGCAGCCTTGACAAGCGCCTGGGCGACCTGGCCGAGGCGAACGTGGCACTCGACGAGAGCAACCGGATCAAGAGCGAGTTCCTGGCCAACGTCAGCCACGAACTGCGGACGCCGCTCAACAGCATTCTCGGCTTCGCCGACCTCGTCAGCAGTGCCGGCGGGACGGACAAGGTCGACCGCTACGCCGGCAACATCAAAAAGAGCGGGCAGGCGCTCCTCGAGCTCATCAACGACCTGCTCGACCTCGCCAAGATCGAGGCGGGCAAGATGGAGGTCCGCACGACGAACCTGAGCCTCGCCGACGTGTTCGAGGCACTCGGCGTCCTGATGGCGCCGATTGCCAATCGGCGTCAGGTGCGGATCGTCAGCGAGGTCGGGCCGCGCGTGCCGATCATGGAGACCGACGGCGGAAAGCTGCAGCAGATCCTCTACAACCTCCTCTCGAACGCCATCAAGTTCTCCGACACGGGCGGCCGGGTCGACCTGGTCGCGCGACGCGAACTCGACGACGACGGCGAGTCAGGCGACTACGTCCGCATCACCGTCACCGACCAAGGCCCGGGCATTGCCGAGGAAAGCCAGGAGGCCATCTTCGAGAAGTTCAAACAGCTCGACGCCTCCGCCACACGCGAGCACGGCGGCACGGGTCTGGGTCTCGCGATCAGCCGCGAGCTGGCGGATCTGCTGCGAGGCGAATTGAGTGTCTCCTCGACGCCCGGCCAAGGCGCGACGTTCATCTTCCGCCTGCCGGTCGCTTTTTCCGACGCGCCGGCTTCGGCTGCGGCATCGGCGAACGGACGATGAGCAGGTGGTTGAACCCACGCAGGAAAAACCCGCCCTCGTCGGCGGCCTTGCGGTAGTTGCCCATCTCCAGCGTCTTGTTGTGTCGCACGACTGCGACCCAATCCATCGGTTCGAATCCGCCGCCGAGGAGCAGGCTGAACAGCTCGTAACCGATCGGCCAGAAGCCCTTGCCCTCGCCTTTGTGGACGTAGCTGTCGGCGACGTACACGCCCAACACGCCGCCCGGCTTCAGGATGCGGGCGGCCTCGCCGAAGGCATCGCTCATGGCGTGGTAGTACCGCTCGTCGTGGGCGGGCAGCTTGCCGATGCAGCGTGGGTCGTCGCTGTAGTCGATGTGCGTGCCGTAGGGCGGGTCCATGAAGACGAGGTCGACGCTGGCCGCCGCGACGGGCAGCTTGCGTGCGTCGGCCCGCTCGATCTCGGGCTGCGTCGGGGCAAGGTCGAACCCGCGTGCTTGCCTGCCAAGGTCTCGGCAGACGTCCAGCGTCGTGCCGCTGCCGCAGAACGGATCGACGACCAGGGCGTCGTTCGGTGCGTAGCGGTGGACGAGGTTCCAGACAACGTGGCTCGGGGTGACGCCGGGGTACTTCTCGTCGCCTTGTCGACCGGTGCCGTAGTTCTGGCTCGGATAGTCCCAAAGTGTCGTGACGTGGGGCGAGACCGGAGGCTTGTCCGTGCGAGGCGTCGACGGCTTCGGGCGGCGAGAGAAGGGCGGAGACGGACGTTTGCCGGGCAAGGTGGCAAATCGTACATCGCAAGAGCCCTTCGCACGCCCGTTCAAGGACGACCATGATTCCGAACCTGAAGCTGCCGTGTCTCGCGCTCGTTGCCCTCGTCGCCGCGGGTTGTGCGAATTCCAAGCCCGCCGCCCCGGCTCCGATGACCGAAGAGGCCAAGCAAGCCGAGCGGGATCGCAACGAATCGATCGCGACCATCCGCGAGAAATCGGACGAGTTCACCGACCTGATGGAGACGGCCGGCAATCAGAAGGCCGACGCGTCGAAGCTTCGCGCTGAATCCGCGATGGCGACCCGCAAGGCCGTCGCACTGCGTGCCCGTGCGAGCGTCCTGGACGGCGAGGCCGCGTACAACGAGGCCGCATTTGCGTGTCTCGACGACGCGTACGCGGTGAGCTTCGCCAGCGAAGTCGACGAGCAAGGCAAGGCCAAGCGTCAAGCCGCTGTCGACGCGCGTGCTCAGGCAGACCGGCTCGATGCCGCCGTCGCCATCATGCTTGACGAACGCTCCGACCTCCTCGATGCTGCTGCCGAGAACGAAGCCAAGGCCGCGGGCGTCGCCGACGAAGTCCGGGCCGAGCGTGCGAAGCTGTCCGAGCTGATGCCCGAAGACGAATGAGCCTGGGCTCAGCGGGTCGTACGCTGCTCGCATGAGCGACCCGAGACCGCGTGATCAACTCCGCCCCGTCACCGTCCAGCGCGGTTTCACCAAGACCGCTGCCGGTTCGGTGCTGTGGCGGCAGGGCGGGACGGTCGTGCTCTGCACGGCCGCCGTCGAGGTGAAACGGCCGCGGTTCTTCAGCGACGATCGCGCCGGCGGCTGGGTGACAGCCGAGTACGTCATGCACCCGGCCAGCGTGAAGGGCCGCAAAGACTGGCCCGGCCTCAAGGCAGACAAGCGCGGCATCGAGATCGGCCGACTCATCGGACGCAGCCTCCGCGCGGCCGTCGACGAGACAAAGCTCGGCCCGCACACGATCACCGTCGACTGCACCGTCCTTGAAGCCGACGGCGGCACCCGCACCGCCAGCATCTGCGGCGGCATGATCGCCCTTCGCGACGCCCTCGCTTCACTCCCGGCCGAGATGCCCGGTGCCCGCGATGAGGCCGACGTCGCCCCGGCGTACGACCAGAAGCTGTACCAGCCCAGCAATGCCGTCATCGCCGACATCGCGGCTGTCAGCGTCGGGATCTGCGACGGCCAGCCGACGCTCGACCTCAACTACATCCTCGACTCCTCGGCCGAAACCGACCTGAACGTCGTCAAGACGTCGGCCGGCAACTACGTCGAAATCCAAGGCACCGCCGAGTCGGGAACTGGCTTCACGCCGGAGCAGCTGACGCAGATGCTGAACCTCGCGGATTCCGGACTTGCGAAGCTGTTTGCAGTGCAACGCGACGGGTAACGCGTAGGTCAATCACCCGGTGCTTCCGAAGCCGCCCGTACCACGATCGGTCGCGTCGAGTTCGTCTACTTCGTTAACCTCGACCCGGGGCAGCGGCATGACGACCATCTGGGCGATCCGCATGCCGCGGTCGATCTCGAACGACTCGCGGCCATGGTTGATGAGGGGCACCTTGACCTCGCCTCGGTAGTCCGCGTCGATGGTGCCGGGGCTGTTGACGAGGGTCACGCCGTGCTTGCTCGCCAAGCCGCTGCGAGGGCGGACCTGGGCTTCGTGCATCGGCGGCAGGGCCATAGCGAAGCCGCACGGGACCAGTGCGATCTGGCCAGATTCGATAGTGCGTGTGTCGGCAGCGTGCAGGTCGAGGCCGGCGGCGCCGTCGGTCATGGCTCGGGGCATCGGCAAGCCCTCGCCGTTGGGCAGACGCTTGATCAGCAGTCGGACCACACTCACTTGGCGGCCTTGGACTTGCGGACGGTCTTCTTCGTGCCGCTCAGGGCGATCTCGAGGACGTCGTCGACGTGTTCGACCGGGTGGAACCGGAGTGCCTTCTTCACCTCGTCCGGAACGTCGACCAGGTCTTTTTCGTTCCGCTTGGGAATGATCACGTCCTTGATGCCGGCCCGCTTGGCGGCGAGGGCCTTTTCCTTGAGCCCACCGATTGGCAGGACCAGGCCGCGAAGGGTGATTTCGCCAGTCATGGCGACTTCTTTGCGGACGGGCGTCTTCGTCAAGAGCGACGAGAGCGCGGTGAACATGGCGACGCCAGCACTCGGGCCGTCCTTCGGAATCGCGCCGGCCGGGACGTGAATGTGGATGTCGCTCTCGGCCAGG
>JBCDKH010000106.1 GCA_038746835.1 Planctomycetota bacterium
AGACGCAACCACTGCGGCGGCACGTCGCTCGTCAGAAGATCACCCACGATCTCCGCCGGTGCGTTCGTCGTGGTGTCGATGTCCTGGACGAATGCGACGTCGGGCCGACGGACGGTTCGGGCGGTGACGGTGACGAGCCGGCCGAACGAGCCACGCGAGCCGACCATGAGCTTGACCAGGTCGTACCCCGCGACGTTTTTTACGGGCAGACCGCCAGCGCTGACGAGCCTGCCGTCGCCGCCTGTGAACTGGACGCCGGTGAGTCGGTCGCGCCACCCGCCGAAGCTGGTCCGGAGGACGCCAGTCGAGTCGACGTCGATCAGCTCGCCCAGCGTCGCATCGCTGTCGCCGTCCAGCGGCAACCACTGTGGCACGGGCGATAGCTCGGCAAGCTGGTTGTTGAGTTCGCCCAGCGTCACGTCGGCCGAGGCCTCGACGCTCATGTCGCGAGCGTGCGGCTGGACGTGGCCGGGCTCGACGACGGGCGTTCGTTGCGGCCGAGGTTGGTCGATCGTCTGCGGGTTCACGTGCGCCACGCATTGTCTGGCTCCAATGCGACGTGGCAAGGCGAGCCGCTGCTTTCACGAGCGTTACACTCCGGACGTGCTGCAACTCGACGCCTCCACCAAGCGGCGGCTGCCGAACATCATTACGGTGGGGCGGCTGGTGCTGGCGGCGATGTTCTTCGGGATGCTCCGCTTTCACGAGCACGGCACGACGGCGGCGGCGTGGTGGCTTTTTGCTGCCGGCTGGGTCTACGGACTGGCCGCCGCGACGGACTGGATCGACGGCTACCTCGCCCGCAAGTGGGACGCCAGCACCACCTTCGGCCGGATCGTCGACCCGTTCTGCGACAAGATTCTCGTGCTCGGCACGTTCGTCTTCTACGCCAGCGAGGTCTTCGTGACCGACACCGGCGAGAACCTCACCGGCGTCGGGCCGGTCGTCGTGATTCTGCTGCTCAGCCGCGAACTGCTCGTAACGACACTCCGCAGCCTCAGCGAATCCGGAGGCGAGGCGATGGGTGCCAAGACCGCCGGCAAAGCCAAGATGATCTTCCAATCGACGGCCATTCCGGTCGTTCTCGTCTACGTCGTCACCCGCGGCTGGCTCGACCGCGGCGACGGGCTTGAGATCGCCATGCGCGTCCTCCGCGAGATCGCCGTCTGGGGCACGGTGGTCGTGACGCTGTGGAGCGCGTGGGCGTACTTGCCGAAGCCGGAAAGCTTGAAGCGGGAAGCTTGAAGCCTGAAAGGCCAGATAGCGTGTTCCTCCGCTTTTCAAGCTTCAAGCTTTTACCTTCAAGCTTTCTGTTCGACCGATGACCGCCATCGCCACGCTTCTCGTCGTCTTGACGATCAGTCTGCTGACGGTGCGGGTGGCGACGGTGATGCTCGTCTTAACCGGACTGAGTCTGCCGCTGGCCAGGTTCCAGGCACGGAGCGCGTTCACTGGCTGTGGCTTCACGACCGGCGAGAGTGAACAGATCGTCGGACACCCGGTGCGTCGGCGGATCATCAGCACGCTCATGCTGCTCGGCAATGCCGGCATCGTCACGACCGTCGGCACGCTCATCGCCGGGCTGCTCGGCACGCAATCCACCGTGCCGCTCTGGGCACGGCTCACGTTCCTCTTCGTCGGCGTCGTCTGCCTTTGGGGCGTCGCCAGCAGCAAGCTGGTCGAGCGTGTCATCAACCGATGGACGTTCAAGCTCCTCAAGCGGTACACCAGCCTTGAAGTCCGCGACTATTCGAGCCTGATGCACCTCTCGGGCGACTACGGCATCGGCGAACTGACCATCCGCGAGGGAGACTGGCTGGCCGACCGGGCGCTGCGCGACACGAAGTTGACCACCGAGGGCGTCCTGGTACTCGGCATCGATCGAAAGGACGGCAGCTACGTCGGAGCCCCGACCGCCAGCAGCGAATCCCGTGCGGGTGACACGCTGATCGTCTATGGCAGCAGCGAGCGCCTGACCGAACTCGACCACCGCCGCCGCGACGCCAGCGGCCAACGGAAGCACGTCGAAGCTGTCGCCGACCAGAAAGCACGCCAAGCCGGCGAATCCGAACGCGCCGCACGTGACCAACACGAACGCGACGACGCCCACGCCAAGCGTCGCCAAGCCGAAGAAGAACGCGACGCCATCCGCAAAAGCGCCGACGAGATCGAGCAGCACGACGAAGAGGCAATGACCAAGTCGTGAGTTGGTCTTCTCTTCAAACGTGAAGCCGCAGGCAGAGCGCAGCGTCGCCTCGGGCTCTGCGCACGGATCGCACGATCCACCCAACGCCCCCGTTCATGCGACGGCGCACCGCTCGCCGATGTTGACCAACAGCATGAGCACGTCCGCCCAATCCCCGTCGTCGTCCGCCGAGTCGGCTCCGTCGCTTGTCGAGATCGTCGAGCAGGTCAACCGCGGCGGCGACGTCCCGGTCGAGTCGCTGTCGGTCTACCAGCAGTCCGACAATGCGGCCGAGCGATTCCTCGCCCATCACGCCGGGGCGACGCTGGGCCTACGCCAGTGCCACACGCACCTTCGCGACGCGCTCGAGTCGATCGGCTTCAGCGATCGTCGCGTGCTGGAGCAGTTCGTCGGACTCAGCGCGTTTATCGGACGAGAGCAGGACGCCGCTGCGCCGACGGTGGCGTTCGGACGCAGCGCCATCAGCCGGGGTGAAGTCGCCCTGGGCATCGAAGCCGCTGCCGCCGCTGCTGCACAAGATCTCGGAAGAGGCGGCATCTGGGCGAGCGCTCGGGAGAACCTTGTCGAGCTGGCCGAGCTGTTCGGCGACGCAGCGATCGCGGAGCCCTGGACCGGCGGGGGCGAGTGGAGCAACGACCGCCCGCACGTCGGCTATTTGACCAGCGCTCTGGGCGACGACGAACCCGCCGCCCGCGCCGCCGCCGCGTTCGCCGCGCATGCCGACCCGAAGCAGATCAAGCTAAGCGCGTACGCGACCGAGGCGTACGTCCGTCGCGAGGGCCAGCACTGGGCCGGCTTCGGTGACGCCACGCCTGCCAGCCGTCGTCCCGCCGCCAGCCATAACGCCAACGCCTGGATCAACTTCGGCCGTGGGGCTGTCCCGTCGGCCAAGCGTGGCAGCCAGGTGCTGTCGCGACTTCGCGACGCCGGCTCCGGCACGTGGATCGCCCCGACTGACGGCGACGTCCTCTCGGCCGCGCGTGCTCTGGCCGACCGGATCGTCGCGGACCAGACCGACGTCCTCATCGTCGATGCCGACGCCGTCGACCCGATCGCGGCACTCGTCGTCGCATGGCGTGCGGCCGGCAAGGTGCTCTGGATCGCCCGTCGTGCACCGCTCTACGCGACCGGCGTCGATGCCGTCTGCTACCTCGACTCGGCCGCCGCGACCAACGACGCAGACTTCTGGGGCGAGCGCGACATCCCGACGCAGACGCTGCTCGAAGGCGTCGACCTCAAAGCCACCCACGGCCAGCCGCCGGCGCGTCGGCAGTACGGCATTCCGGATCAGGCCGTCATCTGCGCCACCGCCGCGACGGACGTCAACCAGGCCATCGGCCCGGCGATGCGGCAGTCGATCATCGAGTTGCTTCGCCGTCAGACCCAGGCCGTCTACCTCGTCGTTGGCGGCGGCGACACGACGTCGCTGCGTCGCACGTTCGAGTCGGCAGGCGTCGGACGACGCGTCGGCTATGCGGGCCCGCGACGCGACCTTGCCGGCTTCCTCGCGATGGCAGACATCTACCTCGTGCCGTTCCAGGCGGGCGTGCCGGCGGCGTCGGAGATCCTGACGGCCATGGGCGCCGGCCTGCCGTTGGTCGCCCACGCCGACGCCGACGCAGCCGACATCACCGGCTCCGACGCCATCGCCGACGACAACGAGGCTTGGCTCGACCAGACGGCCAAGCTCGTCCGCGAGCGCAACGCCCGTCGCGATCTCGGTGCCAAGATGCTGCGTCGCGTCGAAAAGCAGTACAGCTTCGAGACGACGGCCAAAGCCATCTCGAAGCAAGCTCTTGGCCTCGTGACGAACTCTGGTGAGAGCGAGTCGATCAAGATCGACGAGTCGACGACGACCAGCAAGAAGCCCGCCCGCGCCGCGGCGTGAGGTCGAGGCAACCCACTCGGTCATCCTGAGCGAGCGCAGCGAGTCGAAGGACCTCGCCTGAACTCGCGAAAGCTGCCGCGTCCACTGCGAGGTCCCTCGGCTACGCTTAGCTCCGCTCGGGATGACGGAGCTTTCCTGCAGGAGTCAGCCTTCCTTGCGGAGGCCGATGCCGAAGCTGGCGAGGATTTGGCGAATTTCGTTGAGGCTGGTCTGGCCGAAGTTCTTGCAGGCCAGCAGCTCGTCTTCGCTCTTGGCGGCAAGCTCACCAACGGTCTGAATGTTGAGCCGCTGGAGGGCCTTGCGGCTGCGGACCGAGAAGTCGAGGTCGGAGATCGGCCGTTCGAGCAGCTCGCCAGGCATCTCGCCGTCGAGGCCGTCGGTCGTGCCCGACGGCGCTGCACCTTCGACGAAGTACCCCGCGGCAGAGCCCGTCGGCTCCATCGACGCCGCGCCGCCTTCTTCGAGCAGCTGCCCCAGACGCAGGCCCTTGCTGGCAAGGAGCGCCTTGATCTCGGCCAGGCTCGTCTCGCCGAAGTTCTTGAAGCCCATGAGGTCCTGCTCGCGGATGCGGAGCAGGTCGCCGATGGTCTCGATGTTCATCTTCTTGAGCGCGTTGCGGGCACGCACGCTCAGCTCGAAGTCGAACACCGGCATGTCGAGCACGGCGTCACGCTGCTGGCGGGCACGCTCTTCCTCTTCGGCACTGCGATCGTGGGCAGCGTCGACGTCGCCGAGGAACCGGCGGGCACGCTTGTGGTTGGGATCGGTCTGCAGCACGGCCTCCAGGCACCGCCGCGCCTCCTCGTACATGTTGTTGTCTTCGTAGAGGATGGCCAGATTGACCAGGGCACTCAGCGGGACCGGGCTGCCGCCGCAGATGCGCTCGTAGAGCTCGATGGCCTGGGTGTCGTTGCCGTGCTGGTCGTACAGGCGTGCGAGGCGGAAGCAGGCCTCGTCGTGGTCGGGGTCCTCGCCGAGCGCGTGGTCGTAGTGCTCGATGGCCCGGTCGAGGTCGCCGGCGTCTTCGGCTTCGCGGCCTCGGGTGAAGTACTCGCTGGCGGCTCGTTCGTTGATGGTCTCGACGCTCATGGTGCTGTGTGCTCGTTCGGATGGCCGTCGAAAGTCGCGGCCGGCCGGCACTCTTCGCAGGCAAAGCGCGACAATCAATGGTTTTGGACCCGACGGATTAACATCTTTTTGCCGACTTTCAACGGGCGGTGCCGCAGCGGAACGCCACAGTGGCGATTCGTCGCGGACTAACGTCGACCCATGCCGCGGGCCCTCGTCATCGGTGCCGGACCTGCGGGCGTCGTCGCGGCAGCCGTGCTGGCTCGGGGCGGTTTTGAGGTCGAGGTCGTCGAAGCCAAGGCCTTCCCTCGCGACAAGGTTTGCGGCGAGTGTCTCAGCAGCCTCGGCCAGCAGACCCTCCGCGATGCCGGATTCGGGATGACCCTGGACGAGCTTCGGCCGACGACGCTAACCCATGCGACATTCGTCGATCGTCGCGGCCGATCGGCGACGTTGCGTCTGCCGCACGATGTCGCCGGCGTGACGCGAAAGGCGATGGACGGAGCCTTCGTCGACGCGTTGCCGGCCGAGGTCGTTCGCCACCAACCGGCCCGCGTTCTCAAGCTCGATGGCACGACGGCCCGCCTGACCACCGGCACGATCGAGGCCGACGTCGTCTTCCTCGCCGACGGCAAGGGCACGCTCGCGGGCGGGACGGCGACTCCGCCCAAGCCGACCGGCGACCTCGGGCTCAAGGCCCATTTCACCGGCGTTGCGCTCGACCCGGCGTCGATCGCGCTGTTCGCCCTCGACGGCCACTACGTCGGCGCCGCGGCCGTGTCGGACGGAGACCGAGTCGTCTGGAACCTGGCGATGAACGTACCCGCGGCCAAGCTTCAGCGAGGCGAGTCGCACGACGAGCTGTTCGAACGGCTTTGCAGGAAAAACCCGGCTTTGACCAAGGCCGTCGTCGACGCGACGAGGATCGGCGACTGGCTCGCCTCGCCGCTGCCCCGATTTGCGCCATACCGATCGAAGACCTGGCCGCCCGGCGTCGTGCCGATCGGCAACGCGGCGGCCGCGCTCGAACCGATCGGCGGCGAAGGCATGGGCCTGGCGATCGCGTCCGCCTACGCCGCGGCCGATCTTGTCGCACGCGAGGGTTGGGACCAGGCAACGCTCCGTCAGCTCGACACGCAATACGGCAAGCTCTGGCGAACCCGTCGCGTGGCCTGTCGACTGACGGCGATGGCGATGTCGCGCGGCTGGAGCAGCAGGACCATCGTCTCGGCTGCACGCGTGCTGCCGGCGGCCTCGCGTCTCGGCCTGCGTCTGACCGGCAAGGCCGATGCTCGTTCGCCTGCTGCCCGGCCGGCGTTATCGTGAGGGCATGGACGAAGCCCCGCACCCGACCGATCAGATCACCGGCCAAGGGCCTCACGCCCCGGCCGAGGATGATCAGGAGATCGTCTACTACGAGGGCAGCCCGCTGCTCCGCGGTGAGCTCGGCCTGCTGATGGTCTGGCTGACCGTCGGCCTGGTCGTCGCGGCGCTTCCCGTGCTGATGCAGGTCTTCGGCGAGGCCGGCCCGCCGTGGTGGTTGTGGGTCCTCATTCCCGTCGGCATCGGCCTGTTCTTCTTCCCGTCGCTCTGGGTGAAGCGCAATCGCTTCAAAATCACCAATTACCGCATCGACTTCGAGCACGGGCTGATCACGACGAACATCGACACGCTCGAACTTTGGCACGTCAACGACGTCCGCATGCGGCAAGGCCCGCTCGACAAGATCTTTGGCGTCGGCTCCATCCACATCACCAGCGATGACCGCTCCACGCCGGAACTGGAGCTTCGCAGCGTCAGCAACCCGCGGCCGCTCTTCGAAAACCTCAAGCAACGCGTCATCGCCGTGAAGCGTCAGCGTGGCGTGATCAAGATGGACGTGGGAGGGTGAGGCGGGAACGAACAAGGAGAACGACTGGCTGGCGAAGAGACGGCCACGGTCGAAAGGCGGATGCTTCTCTCCCTTGAATGCGCACTGTCGATCGACACGCAGTGCAGCTGACGTTACCGAAAGCCCGCGTCAGACGGGGCCTGTCCGTGACCGTGGGCTCGAGGTGGTGGTCGTCACACTCCGGGATCTGGTTGAGCGTGCGTCGCTGCCTCGTAGCGAACAAACGCGACGTCATCGGCAGGCAGCGTGATCTGAGCGCGGTTCTTCCAAGTGGACGTCTCGCCACTCCAGACGTCTTCGACGTCCACCGACACGTGAGACACGTCCAGTGAGAGGAGCGCGACATCGATCGACAGCTTGTCGTTTCTCCGGTTGAACAGGCCGAGCCAACCGGCGCTGGCGTTGTCTCGATCGGCGACGTGGAAGGCCATCCAGTTGCCGTGGAACTGGACCGACCGTGCCATGACGCCATTCGCCTGACAGGCGAGCAGCCGCGGGTTGGTGAGCAGCTCGAAATCCTCATCCGGCGTGTTGGGCAAGTGCCCACCCATGAACAGCGGTGACGCGGCCAGGGCACGCTGGGCCATGAACGTTCGCTTCTGTGCGGGCGTGAACTGTGACTGCCTGCGCGAGCCTTCGCCGTAGACCAGGGCCTCGGCACCGACGGGAAGGTCGCCGTGGTTCCAGACGCTCAGCTCGCCGAACGGAATCATGTCCAGATCGATCGCGAAGTCGTCTTGTTCCTGGCCTTGCCAGAGTTCCATCGCTTTGAACGACTTGGCGATGTCCTCTGGGCGATCCGAGACGTCCGAGGTGACCCGCAGCATGTCGGCCCGGCGGTACGTCGGCAGGTCGCTGGTGCGCAGTCGCCCGCCGGGAGAGAGGCTCAGTTCGATCGGCCGATCGATCTTCGCGATGGCGTCGGCGATGAGCTCAATCTCTCGCGGGTAGGGCACGAGGTCGTCGATCTTGAGGAAGTCGACGCCCCAGTCGGTGACGAGCTGGATGACCGAGTCGTAGTACGCAGCCGCGGCCGGATGATCAGGGCGAACGCCGTAGTTGTCGCTGCACCAGAAACACGTGGTATCACGGTCGGCCAGGTCAGACGCGGTGCAGTCGGTACCGAGGATCGTCGCCTCGCCGTCGGCCGCCTGCTTCGGGATGCCGCGCATCAGATGCAGCCCGAACCGGATGCCCAGGGCCCGGCACCGATCCACGATGGGCGCGAACCCACTGGGAAACATGTCCTTCGCGGGCCGGTATCGCGCGTGCTCGTCGACGACGTAGCTCTTGACCGGACTCCCGCCGATTGCAACCGGGAAGCGTCGGCCAGGGACGCGGTGGTACTGGCGGAACCAGCCCGCATCGAGCACGAAGGTGTCGTACCCGTGCGGCAGAAGTCGTTCGGCGAAGACGTCGAGGTTGTCCAAAAGCGCCTGCTCGTCGGCGACGACGCCGAACGAGTCGAAGCTGTTCCATCCGCGTGTGGGTGGTCGTCGCACTGGCCCAGCCTAAGGCTTTGAACTGATTGAACACAAGTGTCAATCAAGAGTGATTTGGGCACTGGTGGACGGAGATTCAATCCTGAAATCGACGTTTCAGCTGTTGCAAGACGCCTGACTGCCCGTTAATGTCTGGACTGTATCTGTCGCAATGAGCCCTTTGCGTCTGGCTTCGGTCGGGCTGCTCGCTCAGCCTGGTCCGTCGAAGGAGGATCCCATGAGCCGAATGTCTCTCGCAGCGCCGTGTCTTGCCGCCACCCTCGCACTTGGGTTGGCGACGCCTTGTCTCGCCGCTGGTCCTGTCGAGCGGTTCTCGTACTTCGACGACGCGCCGGCCGACGGGACCAAGCTGCGGGTCTTTCGCATTCCGCACGAAGCACGTCGTGGCGGAGCGACGCCTGATGGCCAGCACCTCTGGTTCAACGACGACTGGTCTGCCAAGCCGTGGTCCGGCTTCTCGATCAGCGACGGCCAGCCGATCACGATCACGCAGGACTGGTTCGACAAGGGCTTTGTCCGCTTCGCAGTCAACGCCACCATTAACCGCTACGGCGTTCCCCACGGCGAGCTGGAGTTCCAGGTGTTCCTCCAGCAAGGCGACAAAGAGATCAAGCGAGAGCATGTGAACGCCTCGCACATCGAGCAGGGCCGGGGTTACGACGAGAACCCGACGAGCTGGCAGGAGGTGTACATGCCCCTGAGCGCGTTCCGCTCGCTCTCAGTGGGCGACGAGGTGACCGGCATCATGATTCAAACCAGGCGTCAGGCGGAGCTGGCGTTTGGAATCGACGAGATTGAACTGGTCCGCTTCGACGAGCTGCCTCAGTGGTACGTCGAGCAGCAGAACCAGGACGTGCTCCAGCCGCACGTGACGTGGCCGGAACTAGCCGAGCTGCCGGCAGCGCAGCGTTTTGATCTCGATCCGCCCCGCGTGGTCGACGGGAAGTTTGTTCGCGGTGACGGCAGTCGGGTCTTCGTGCTCACGCCGTACATGAGCGAGGTGCAGCAGCACGACCTGTGGGGCAGCCTCGACCCCGCCGACGCGCCCGAATCGCACGGCCTGTTCGATCCGGACGCACACGGCTGGATTTACAACGAGGTCCTGAATCAGGAGAAGCTGCTTCGGCTCGGCTTCAACTCCGTCTCGTTCTGGATGCCGCCCAAGTTCTGGTACGAGAAGGTCAGCTACGACATCGCCGACGCGGAGGAGCTGACGTCGCAGAACCCTGGCGTTCCGCCGTTTGAGCAGACGCTCGAGCGCATCGGCCTGCCGATCCACATGGACCTGGTCTGCTGGCCCTGGACGCTGGGGCGACCGGCAACGCGTGAGATGCTCCCGCCGGAAGTGCTGACCCAGGGCGATCACCATTGGGTCTACTTCCGCATCATCGGCCCGGGCAAGACGCTTTGGCTCGACATGTGGGACCTCTATGCCGAGCGCTACGCGCAAGGCGGTGCGAACGTCCTGACGTACGAGTTGATGAACGAGCCTTCGTACATCCCTCAGACCGATGATCATCAGGCCGAGTTCGAAGCGTGGCTGCGGGACCGGTTTGCGAGTGTTCCAGCGATGAACGAGACCTGGGGAACGAGCTTCGCCACGTTCGAGGCGGCGGCCTTCTTCGACGATCAAGTCCGCACGCCAAAGCACCTCAATCGCCTCTTCGACTACGACGAGTATCTGCAGGAGCGATACGTCGACCTTGTCAAAGCCGGCGTCGAAGTCGTCAACGGCCACCTGCCCGACACGCTTGTCGGCGTGCAACCGCTCGGGGCCTGGACGCAGAGTCCGCGCGAAGCGGTCTGGACGCACAAGCTCATGCCCCATCTCTCGCTGGCGCAGACGCCCACCGGCGGTGGAAGTTGGACGAGCGGTCGCGGCAACTCAGAGCGTCCCGACACTGCACTGTCGGCCTCGATGGCATCGGCGCCGATGGAAAACGCGCTGCTCTTGGCCATCGCAGGCGAGCGGATGATCTTCGACAACGAGCACAGCCTCGAAGGTCAGCGACAGGAAGACACGTCGCAGCTCATGTGGCGGCAGGTGATCGCGGGGCTGGATGGGCTCAGCGTCTTCAACTGGGTTAAGCGCGGCTGGGCGTGGGACCAGGGCCGAGCGCACGTCGAGATGCTGGCGGAACGCTTCCCGTTCACAGCACTCAACCCTGCAGCGCGGCGGACCGAGGCGCTGCGGGGCGTGTCCGACTTTGCCGAGCAGATTCAGCCGATCGCGGGCGACATCTTGCCCAAGCCGTGGGGGCCTGATGCGAAGATCGCGTTCGTCTACTCCTGGGAAGATGCCCGGCGTCGCGTGTATGAGCCGGCACGACTCGACAAGCGTGCAGCCTACTTCGCGGCCTTGACCTACTCGCACTGGAACATGGCCGTTGTGCCGGCAGACCAGCTCCTGGCGGAGGGCGGGCTCGACGGGTTCGACGTCGCGGTGCTGCCGGGTGCGGCCAACGTCGAGGGCGACCTGCCGGCTGCCCTGGAGACCTTCGTCGCTAACGGCGGGACGCTCATCGTCGGCGAGGAGACCTTCGACAAGGACCTCTACGGCCGCACGATCAGCAACACGTCCGACGTCGTCGGCGCGACCATCGGCGACTACGCCGAGCAGGCGATCGGCCGCGTGTCGACAACCGTTGCCTTTGGCGTCGATGCGCTTCCCGGAGTGATCGAAGCTCGCCAGAAGGCCCGTGCGGTCGATGCGGGTCCCGGCGTCGCGGTGCTCGCCGCCGGTGACGACGGGCGGGCGATTCTGACCCGCAAGACCCACGGCGACGGCCACGTCTACTTCCAGGCCGGCGACCTCGTCGGTTACCCGTTGGCCAAGTTGCTCTGGATCGCGTTGGAGGACGCCGCGCGACAAGACGGTGGCGATGGTGTGCCGAGCAGCTGGCGTCTGGCTGAGATCACCGACGTCGTCTCAGGCGAGCTTGCGACCAACCTTCTGCTTTCACGTCGCAGCCACGCCGAGAAGGGCTACCACGCTCTGCTGATGATGAACATGGACGGCTTCGACAAGACGGTCAACGTTCGCCTGCCGTTGGACGGTGGCACGTGGTCGGTCGAACTGCCGGTGGAAGGCGCTGAGGGTGCTGCCTCAGCGTTGCCGGCGGAGATCTCAACGGACGACCTCGAGTCCATCGGCCTTGATCTGAAGGTGGACGACGGAGCGCCGATGGTGCTCATCCTGCGGCGACAATCCTGAACCCGCCCACGCCGACCGGTCTCAGGTTGACCACTTTGTCGCACGGCCTGGATCGGTTCCCACGGATGGATTGCCACATCCAGCCGGGATCACGCCTCCGGAGACGGCTTTTTCTTGAACACTGCGGATTGGTCGATCGCAGATTTTTATCAGATCATCGCCGATTGTCTTGACGGGTTCCGTCTCGCCGATTACATTCTGTCCAGATGTTCGGAACTGGTTCAAAACTTGATCAATCGACCGCCGTTGCGGATGCGTGGGAAGAGCGATTCCTCCACGTCATCGGCAAGGACGAGTATCCGTCACGCCGTGCCGTCGTCGTGCTGCGCGATCGCGTCCGGCGGTTTCTTGAGACGAGCGAGCCCAAGCAGGGCGAGCGCTTTCCGACGGACGAGGAGCTGGTCGCTGCCAGCGGGTTGAGTCGCTCGACGGTGCGTCGTGCCCTGGGCGATCTGCACGATGCTGGGTGGATCTGCCGACAGCCCGGCCGTGGCAGCTTTGTCGGGCCTCGCGTGACGGGCGCAGCCGCTCCCGAAACGGAGGCCGTCGTGGACACGTCGAATGCGAGTGATCGCGCCGTTGACGCACGCTTGGCCCGTGTCGCCGTC
>JBCDKH010000107.1 GCA_038746835.1 Planctomycetota bacterium
ACCGCCTCGACCTTGCGTTCGTCGACATCGACGCACACGACGTCGTGCCCGTGCTCCGCGTAGCAGGCGGCGCTGACGAGTCCGACGTAGCCGGTGCCGATGATCGTGACGTTCATGCCAGGTTGCGGGTGTCGTGAGTCAAACGGTCTCTTCGTCCGTCGCCGGGTGCTCGGCGTACCAGGCGAGAAGCTTGCGAAGGCCTTCGTCGAGGCCGACCTGCGGATCGAAGCTGAGCTCCTCGCGGGCCTTGGTCATCACCGGGCAGCGACGGTTCGGGTTGTCCTTGAGGTAGTCGGCGTCCGGTGGTGGTGCGGTGACGACCTTGCCGGCGTAGTCGAAGAGGTCGCGACCGGCATCAGCCATGGCTCGGGCGAAGTCGCCGATGGCGACCTCCGGCTCTTCGATGCCGACGTTGTACGCCTCGCCGTCACGGCCGCTGGCGAGCACCTTGAAGTAACCGACGACGGCGTCCGAGACGTAGCAGAACGTCCGCGTGGCCGTGCCGTCACTGAGCATTTCAATGTCTCGACCGGCGAGCACGTCGCGGGCGAAGTCGCTGACGACGCGGCGATCGTCGAGCTTCAGGCCCGGGCCGTAGTTGTTGAACGGGCGAGCGACCTTGATCGGCAATCCGTGGTGCTTGGCCCAGACGACGCACATGGTTTCGCCGAACCGCTTGGCCTCGTCGTAGCAGGCGCGCGGTCCGGTGCAGGAGACGTTGCCGCGGTAATCCTCGGGTGTCGGGATGATCTCGGGGTCGCCGTAGATCTCGCTGGAGCTGTAGAAGAGGATGCCGCGCGGCTTGGTGGTCTGGCTTGCGGCGCGATCAAGCAGCCGACGCAGCCCGCCGATGTTGGCGTCGATCGTTTCGATCGGCTTGGCGCGGTAGAAGGTCGGCGACGCAATCGATGCGGCGTGGATGACCCAGTCGAGGTCGCCCAGCTCGGCCGGGATGTCGTCGCGAACGTCCCACTTGACGAGCTTGACGCCGTCGGCACTTTCCATCTCGCCGAGCCAGTCGGGCGTGCCGCGGAGGAAGTTGTCGGTGACGGTCAGGTCGATGCGATCGGCCTCGGCAGCCTGCTGGTTCCACGCACCGACGGCGTGCGTCAGGTAGTAGCCGAGGAAGCCGGCTCCGCCCGTGATGAGCAGCTTGCCGCCGGCCATCTTGGCGAACTCGCCGCGAAGGCGATCGAGCATGTAAGCGCGGTCGTCGCGCACGACGTCGGCAGCAGTCAGCATTTGGGGCTCGGCAAGGGACATGGGGAGCGGGAATGGTGCGTCGGAAGTCGTGCGTCGGTTCAGAAGACCTCGACCGTCGGAATCGGGACGACGAACTGGCCGCCCCATTCGCGGATGCCGGCCATCTGGTCGGCGATCTCGTGCCGCAGGTTCCACGGCAGGATGAGCACGTAATCGGGCTTGGCCTGGGCGATCGCGTCGGGGCTCTTGATCGGGATGCGGCTGCCGGGCAAAAAGTTGCCCTGCTTCTTCGGGTTGCGGTCGACGGTGAAGTCGATCATGTCCGTCCCGATGCCGCAGTAGTTGAGGAGCGTGTTGCCCTTGCCGGGCGCGCCATAGGCACACACGCGCTTGCCCTGTCGCTTGGCGTCGATGAGGAACGAGAGCAGCTTGCGCTTCGTCTCACGCACGGTCTCCGCAAAAGCTTCATAGGTCGCGGCGTCCTCGCGGCCGGCAAGGCGATCGAGCTCGAGCTGCTCAGCGACGTTCGGCGTGGTCTCGAACCGGGCGTCGGCTCGGCAGCAGTAGCAGCGAGCACTCCCGCCGTGGGTTTCGGTGAGCTTGACGTCGAACACACGCAGGCCGTGCCGCTCGAAAGCGAGCTTGGCCGTCGAGAACCAAAAGTAGCTCCAGTGCTCGTGGTAGATCGTGTCGAACTGGTTCTCTTCGAGCTGCCGGCGAACGTGCGGGAACTCGACGGTCAGCACGCCCTGCGGCTTGAGCAGTGCGGCGAGACCAGCGATGAAGTCGTTCAGGTCAGGCACGTGGGCCAAGACGTTGTTGGCGGCAACCACGTCAGCTTGGCCGTTGCGATCGGCAAAGTCTTCGCCAGTTGCCTTGCCGAGGAAAAACGACTCGGTCGCGACGCCGTTCTCATTGGCGACGTCGGCGACGTTTTCGGCAGGCTCGATGCCGCGGACGGGAATGCCGCGGGACTGGAACGGCTTGAGCAGCGTGCCGTCGTTGCTGGCGACTTCGACCGCCAGCGACTCGCCGGTCAGGCCGAGCCGATAGATCATCTCGACCGCGTAGTCGTCAGCGTGCCTTTTCCACGTCTCGCTGAAGCCCGAGAAGAAGGCGTAATCGCTGAAGATCTCCGCCGGATCGGGTCCGTCGGGCAGCTGGATCAAGCGGCATGCGTCGCAGGCAAACGCGTGGAGCGGGTAGGTTTTCTCCGCGTGATAGAACCGCTTGGGTTCGACGTGTCGCTGGCAGAACGGGTGGACGCCGAGGTCCGCGAAGCTGCGCGTCACGGTCGCGCTGCACAGGCGGCACGTGAGTCGAGGCAGGCCTGGCTGGACTGGCATTGCGGTGGACATGACGGGCACGTGCGACGGTCGCACCGCCGACATCGACGCGAGGGGGCCGCGGCTTGAGATGCAGAACCGATCCGCGCGGCAGAAATCGCGTAATCGATACAGCCGCGCGATTAATTTGTTCCAACGCGTTGCGGACGCAGATCTCGGTCTGTGACCAAGCCGGCGGTCCAATTAGCCTCCCGGCGGGGCAGGACTGATAAGCCTGCGTGGGCCCGGCATGACGACCGGAGGACCGTCGTTGTGTCATAAAGCCAGTGCGGGTGACTCGGAGGACCACTCGCCCCGTGAGGCAGTCCGCGACCGGAGGGGTCGCGGCCGCCTCACGGCCCTTGCACCGTGCGGTGCGGGTACGAGAGATCCACTGGAGTCAGAGAGAATGCTGCTCAAAGACGGACCGACAGGCACTTTGCCTCGAAAGGCTCCCGGCCGCGGGCTGCTGAGTCGACTGCGTCGCCCCAGCATCGAGGTCGATATTCCGAGCCGGCACGAGGTGCGACGACGCATCCATCGCGACCGCCTTTTGGCCGATCGTGCGGGACGTCGATTCGTCATCGTTCTGTTCGCCACGCCGGGTCACGCGGGTGCCGTCACGCTGGCTCAGGCGATCAAAAGCCGCAAGCGTGAGACGGATGAGTTCGGCCCGGCACCGCGTGAGGTCTGTGGCAAGATCAGCACCGCCGCCCGGCACTGCTATGTCGCGATCCTGCCGGAAACGACGCGTGAGGGCGGCATGGCTTTCGCCAAGGCCGTGCTGGCCCGTCTTCCCGAACACCAAAGGCCCCAGTGGTCGGTGACCGCTTATCCGGACGCATCGGCAGACCTGTACCCGTCCGAAGAGTTGCGGGATGCCCCGGCGGGCGACACGGTCGACGTGACCGATGGGTCCGAAAGCGGAACAAACGCGACCGCCTCGTTCCACACGGGTCTGCCCGTCTGGAAACGCAGCCTGGATGTCGCTGTCGCCGGCACCGCTCTGTTTGTCCTGTCGCCGCTGCTGCTGCTCGTCGGCCTGCTCGTGAAGCTCGACAGCAAAGGCCCGGCCCTCTTCTGGCAGAAGCGGACGGGGCTGGGCGGACGCGTCTTCTGGATCGCCAAGGTCCGAACGATGGTCGTCGATGCCGAACGCGTCATGAAGGAGATGAATCTCCGCGATGGCAGCGAGCAGGACGGTCCGGCCTTCAAGCTTCGCCACGACCCACGCGTCACACGCCTTGGCCGACTGCTGCGACAGACGAGCATCGACGAGCTTCCGCAGCTGTGGAACATCCTGCGAGGCGACATGACCCTCGTCGGTCCCCGGCCTTTGCCCGTCAGCGAGAGCGACGCCTGCCTGCCGTGGCAGCGACGACGCCTCGACGTCACGCCCGGCCTGACGTGCATCTGGCAGGTCCACGGCCGAAGCCGCGTCCTCTTCGACGACTGGATGCGCATGGACATCAAGTACGTGAGCGAAAGCCGCGGCCTCATCGGTCTGCTGCGAGACGCTTCCCTGCTGGTCAAGACCGTGCCTGCGGTCTTCCTCAAGCGAGGCTTTTAACCTCGTCAGAGTGGGTTCGGCTGCTTAAGTCGGACACCGATTCGCACGACGCACAGCGGGAAGGTCCCGCGCATGTCTGTCCGCACACACCCGATCCTCGCTCTCATCGCCGTCACCCTGGCCGTTTCGGGGTGTACGAAGATCGACGCGCTCCCACGCGACGACGCACCGGCCATCGTCACCACTCGGCCCGTCATCCTCGCCCCGGGCGACGTCGTGGAGTTCAAGTTCTACTCCGCGCCTGAGCTGGACGACGTCCAGCAGGTTCGCCCAGACGGAGCCGTCTCACTCCAGCTCGTCGGCGAGGTCGGCGTCGCCGGCGAGCGGCCTGACGCCCTCCGGCAGCAGCTCGAAACGCTCTACGCCGAACACCTCCGCGACCCGACCATCACCGTCATCCTCCGCGAATCGCTCGGCCGGCGCGTGCTCGTCGGCGGCGAGGTCCGGAATCCTGGCCCCATCGCGATGCCGGCCGACATGGACGTCATGGAGGCGATCATCCTGGCCGGTGGCTACGTCCCGGAGACCAGCGCCGTCGGCCACGTCATCGTCATGCGTGACGTCGGCGATCAGCGGGTCGGCTACCGCGTCGACCTCCGCGACGCCATCCGCGGCCGGGCGACCACGCCCTTCTTCCTCGCAGCAGGCGACACCATCCACGTGCCGCGCTCGGCCATCGCCAACGTGAACACCTTCGTCGAGCAGTACGTCGGCGGCGTGATTCCAGACGGCCTGCGGGCCACGCGACAGGTCGGCAACACGACGTACGGCATCGACTCCAGCCTCGGCAACTAGACCCATGGTCGCCCCACGATCACGCTCGCCCCACGCTTCCAACGGCTCGAAGCCGACTCCCGACGCGACGCCCGTTCGCCGTCGCACGCCGCGGGCCCGGGCAGCGTTTTCGCCGCGCGATGTGCTCTACGTCCTCTTCCGCCACCGCGGAAAGGCAGTCGTTACGTTTCTCGGAATCTTCCTCCTCACGACGGCCGCAGCGCTGCTCTTGCCGAGCGAGTTCCAGAGCGAGGCGAAGCTCAAAGTACAGCTCGGCCGAGAGAGTGTCGCGATCGACCCGACTGCGACCATCGGTGCCGCGTCGCTCCCGATGCAGGACCGCAGCAACGAGCTCAACAGCGAACTCGAACTGCTCAACAGCCGCACTGTCGCCGAGGCCGTCGTTCGCGAACTCTCAGCAGAACGACTCGGCCAGCCCGAAGACGCGGACGAGTCCGTCGCAGTCGCCAAGGCAGCCGACAAGCTCCGGTCGGACGTCGCAACGGCCGTCGTGCCGGGCACGAGCAACCTGACCATCGCCTACGCCAGTGGCGATCCTGCGCTTGCCCGTGACGTCGTCGCCAGCTATGTCGATCAGTTCCGCAAGGTCCGCCAGGAGGTCTATCGCAACGCCAGCGGCACCGACTTCTTCGCGCAGCAACGCGAGAGTGGCGAACGCGAACTCGCCGAGATCAAGGCACAGCTTCAGGCGTTCAAGGACGAAAGCGGCGTCGCGGACGTCGAAGTGCAACGACAGATTCTGCTGACGCGCATCGGCGATCTGGAATCGTCCATCGACACAACTCGCGCCGAGCAGGCAGCGTCGATCGCACTGGCCGAGCGACTCGAGGCCCGCGTCGCGGAGATGCCCGAGCAGGTCATCAGTGCGAGCAAGACCGGCGCTCCGAACAGCTCGATCGAGTCGCTACGCACACGACTTGCCGAGCTTCGTCTCGAAGAGCGCGACCTCGCCGCTCGCTACGTCGAAACGAGCATCGTCGTCCAGAACGCACGCAAGCAGGTTCAGGAGGCCGAGCGTCTCCTCGCTGAGGCGGAAAACGCTGCGGAGACAACTGTGAGCGTCAACCCCGTTCGCGAGCAGCTCGCCCTTCGCATCGAGACCGAGCGTGCCGACGCTGACGCGAAGTCCGCCAAGCTCAACCGCCTCGTCGGCGACCTCGCCGAAGCCCGCGGCGGACTGGCCCGGATCAACGAAGCTCAGATCACGATCGACGAGCTCGAGCGTCGCGCCGCGATCACGGAAGAGAGCGTCCGCGAATACGCCAGCCGCTTCAACATCGCCCGCTTCGACCAGGAGGTCGACAAGGCCGACATCAGCAACATTGCCGTCGTCACGGCCGCCAACCTGCCCGTCAAGCCGTCGGGGCCGAACCGGCCGATCCTGCTGATCGCGGGCTTCATCATGGCGACGCTCGCCGCGGGTGGTGTCGCCTTCGCCGCCGATGCGATCGACCATGACGTCGCCCGGCCGGACGACCTGCTCGCACTCGGCGAGCCTGCCGCTCCGCTCGCCGACGCGTGCGTCAGCATCCCGAAGCTCAAGTCGGGACAGGCCGTCGCTAAAGGAACCGTCGACTACTTCGACGACGTCGTCCAATCGGTCGGCCTGCTCTTCGGTACCGCCGGACGTCGCGGGACCGACGTCGCCGCTGGAACGCGCCGCGGGGCACGCGGCTTCTTCGCCGCGTCTCGCTACATCCTCTTCGCCGCACTACGCGGAACCACCACGGGCATCGGTCGCAGCGCGATCTGGGTCGGCAACAAGGTCATCACGGTGGTCACGCTGCCCTTTGGCAAGACGCGAACCAAGGCCGCCCCGACGCTGACGCCCGCGTTGAGTCCGGCCGGGCAGTTCGAAGGCGGACTGAGCATGGAAGAGGACGACGAGGAGTTCACCGACCGCCCCGCCGGGTTGCTCCTGGACGAAGACGAGCTTCAGGACGAGGACGAGATCACTACGTCTGAGCCGCTCGCCGCGCCGCAGCGTCGCGTGGGTCGATCGGTGCGTCTCATCGCCTGGGCGATCGCCCGGGATGCCGCGGCGTGGCGTCGTCGTGACGAGCGGCCCAACCTGCAGCTCGCCCGTCGCGGCCACCGCTCCGCCGCATCGACAGCGGTCTGGCGCAGTGCACGCGGCCTTGCCGAACAGATCATCCTCGAGCGCGAAGCTGCCGGACACAGCGGCCGCATGCCACAAACCGCCGCCGTCATCGCCGCGCGTGCTGGTGCCGGCACGTCGACGGTCGCCCTGCACCTCGCCGGCGTCTTTGCCGAGCGCGTGCTCGAAGAGACCGAGCGTCGCGAAGGCGACATCGCCGACAAGGAGCCGGCGCTCGTCCTGCGTCCGCTGCTCGACGCAACCGAGACCTTCGAGGCGGACGATGACGGCAACCCGGTGCTTTCCGACGTGAGAGAGACTGCCGTGCCAGGCCTGTCGGAAGCGACCATCAACGTCACGCGGACGGCCGAGCTTCGCAAGGCGATCGACGTCGCTCGTCGCAGCTATCGCCACGTCGTGCTCGATCTTCCGCCCGTCTTCGACGACGTCGACCTCACCGGCCGTGACATCGGCCAAGGGCTTGGCGACGAGAGTGGCCCACGACTGGCCGCACTGGCGGAAGTGACGGTGCTCGTCATGGAAGCGGACGCGCTCCGTCGCGAGGCGGCGGGTCGCGCGGTCGAGCGACTGCAGCGTGCCGGGGCGGACGTGGCAGTCGCGGTCTTGAACAAGCGGAACTACCCGGTGCCGGGCTGGCTGTACCGCCGGGCGTGATCGATCCCGAGCCTTCGCCAGTGACCCGCCGATGACGCTTGTCGTGCCCTACGAGTCCGACGCCAAGGAGGAACCGACGCGACGCCAAACCATGCGTCGCGGCCTGCGTTTGGGTCTGACACTCGGCGATCAGGCGGTCGTCAGCGGAACCAACTTCCTGTCGAACGTCATGCTCGCCAAGGCCCTGGCCAAGCCGGAGCTGGGCGTCTACGGCATGGCATTCGCCGGCTTGCTCTTTGCGACCGAGGCGGTCCACGCACTCGTCTCGACGCCGCACCAGGTGTTGCTGGCACGACGCGAAAAGGCCGAGCGATCCATCTTCAACGGCAGCGCGCTGACGCACGCACTGGGCGTCGGCCTGCTCGTCTCCGGCATCGTCGCGATCGTCGCACTCGCCGGCGGCGGGACGACATTCGCGACGCTGGCAGCGATGGCGTGGGCGGTGCTGCTGCGGTACTTCGTCCGAGTCTTCTGCTTCACCACCGGCACGCCCGGCTGGGCCTTGCCGCTGGACGTGATCACGTCAGTCATCCAGCTGGGCGGCATCTGGATTCTGTGGCAAACCGGCAACCTCTCTGCGACGACCGCACTGCTCACGCTCGGCACGGCCAACGTGGTCTCGGCGAGCGTCGTCCTTCTTGCCAGACGACGCGAGTTCCGGATCCAGTGGCACCGCGTGCTGACCGACCTGTCCGCCACGTGGTCGCTTTCGCGTTGGATCTTCGCCAGCGGCATCGTCTGGACCGTCGGCACCCACGGCTATCCGCTGCTCATCGGCGTCGTGCGCGACAAGTCGAGTGCCGGCATCTGGTTCGCCTGCTACGGCCTGGCGGCGATCGCGAATCCGCTACTCATGGGCATCACCAACAGCCTCGGGCCTGCCGTTGCCAATCGCGCGGCCAGTGGGTCAGCGAGTGATCTCAAACGCTTTGTCGGCATCGCGTCGCTCGCCTTTGCGGGCGTGATGTCCGTCTACGCGACGGCAGCGTTTTTCCTTGGTGAATGGATGCTGCAATTGCTCTACGACGACAAGTACGCCGGCTTCGGCAACGTCGTCGGCATCATGGCGCTGGTCAGCATCGTCCACGCACTCGGCTTTGCCAGCAGTCGCGGCCTGTTCGCACTGGATGCGGCGCGACCCGACTTTGTCGCCAACATCCTCGCGCTGGGCGTCATGCTCGGTGCCGGCACGTGGCTCACCTGGAGCTTCGGCATTCGCGGCGCGGCGGTGGCGATGGTGCTGAGCGTCGCGACTGGCAACGTCTATCGCATCGTCTGCTTCTTCCGACGCGTGCGCGAAAAGGCAGGTGAGGCATGACGACGATGCCACTGACGCCGACGCTGGCCGACCCCGCGCCGTCGCGGGCGAGGTGGCTGCTGGCATTGATGATCTTCGGCTGCTTCTTCCTAGCGACGCAGAACCTTGGCAGCCCGCTGGAGTGGCGCGACGACGGCAGCGCCGACATCGCCAGCCGCGTTGATCGCGTGGCCGGCGGACAGGCGACGCGGCAGATCGGCTTCCTCGCCCTTG
This sequence comes from Planctomycetota bacterium, assembly GCA_038746835.1. NCBI lineage: Bacteria > Pseudomonadati > Planctomycetota > Planctomycetota bacterium. Next base: position 9,198 of record JBCDKH010000107.1, read on the forward strand.
CCGGCTTTGGCACGCTGGGCCTGCTCTTGCCGAGCAAGCAAGGCAGGCGTGAGCTCGTCTGGCCGGTGCTCTATCCGCTGGTGGCGATCGTCGCCTGGGCGTACCTGTCGATGCTCTGGAGCGACAACCGCGGCCTGACGGCCCGAAGACTCGTCGTCTTCACCGCGATGTGGACGAGCATCGCCGCGCTCGTCAAACACTTCCGGCCGCGCGACCTCGCGTTCGTCGTCGCGTTCTACGGCATCGTGACCCTCAGCCTGGGCCTCTACGCCGAGTGGATGCACCGCGGGCAGGCCGGCAGCCAGGTTTGGCGATTCAGCGGGACTGGCAGTCCGAATCACGCGGGTTTGAACGCGTTTCTGCTCAGCCTCGCCATGCTGCACGGCCTTGGCCGGCGTGGGTTTTTCGGGGCCGGCACGTCGTGGCGATGGCTCGTTCTGCTAGGCGCGATGGGCATTCTGTGGATGACACGGAGCCGGACGGCACTCGCGATCACGGTCACATCGCTCGGTGTGGCGGCCGCGCTGATGACGCGACCGGGCCGGGCCGTTGCGGTTGCGACCATCAGCGGGATCGCCATCGCTGGCGTCATCTTCCTCTTCCACACCGGTGTGCTCGGACCGGTCTGGGAGGCGGCGCTCATGGGTCGCGACAGCGCGAACATCCGCACGATGACGGGTCGCACCGACATCTGGGCCTTCACGCTTCAAGAGGCAACAGGCGACGTCGCCCGACTCGTCGTCGGCCACGGACACGACACGTTCTGGTCGCCCGAACGAACGCAGGCCGTCAGCCAGAAGACGGCGTTTCCGATCAGCGAGGCACACAACGCGTACCTCGAAAGCTGGATGAATCTTGGAATGATCGGGCTTTTTGCCTGGCCGATGGCGGTCGGCGGATCGGCGCTGGTGTGGCTGAGCCGCGGACGAACCGACACCGGCGTCTGGTCGGCGGATGCGGCGATGGCGATCGCGCTCTCGCTCGCCGCGCTCGTCCACGGATTTGCCGAGTCGGCCTTCACGCACGCGCAGTTCGCGACGTTCGCGCTCTTCGGCTTCTGTGCCTTCGCCGCGATCAGGCCTGCGGAACAGGAGGCGACATGACCACGCTCGCCGAGCCGCAAACCACCTGGGACGCCCCCGAGGCCGACCCGCCGACCAACCGGCACGGCGAGCTGCTGCGCGTGCTGAACGTCAACAACCACCACGCCGGCCGGGGCGGATACGAGGTCTACTTCTTCGGCCAAAACCGAATTCTCAAGGAAAACGGGCACTTTCTCAAGACGCTCGAAGCCGACAACGCCGACGTCGTTACCCTCGGCCAGAAGCTCAGCGCGTTCGCCACGTCCATCGCCTCCAAGCGGGCGGCCACGCGGATCAAGGACCTGATCGAGGAGCACCGCATCGATCTGGTCCACCTGCACAACGTGCTGCCGCTGCTCTCACCCGACGCCATCACCGGCTGCCGCCAGGCGTACGACGGCCGGGGCGTGCCGATCGTGATGAAGCTGGCGGACTACAAGCTCACCTGCCCCGCCGGCCAACACCTTCGCGACGGAAAAATCTGCACCAAGTGCCTTGGAGGCCGTGAGTACTGGGCCGGTATCCACGGGTGTCGGGAGAACCACCTCTGGAGCACCGCCTACGCCCTGAGAAATGTCGCAGCACGTCGAAGGCGAATCTTCCATGACGGCGTGACACTTTTTCTGCCGAACACGCGGTTCGTGCTCGAGCATTTCGTCGCCGCCGGGTTCGACCGCGGGCAGATGCACCTGCTGCCGAACTTCACCGACCTCCAGCCGCCAACCCAAGAGTCGCTCAACTTCGGCCAAGGCGACTACGCGTGCTATGTCGGCCGAATCAGCCCGGAGAAGGGGCTGCCGACCCTCCTCGCCGCCGCGGCGAAGACGGGCATCCCGACCAGGATCGCCGGCAATCACACCAACATGCCCGGCCTCGCCGAGTCGGCCCCAGCGAACGTCGAGTTCGTCGGCAAGCTCGACCGCGAGCAGCTCGTCGACTTCTACCGCCGAGCCAAGTTCATGATCGTGCCCAGCGAGTGGTACGAGTGCTTCGGCATCTCCGCCGCAGAGGCGCAGACCTACGGCCTGCCCGTCATCGCCACCGACCTCGGCGGCCTGCCCGAAGTCGTCCGGAACGACGAGTCCGGCCTCATCTATCGAGCCGGCGACGTCGACGACCTGGCTGCTGCGATGACCAACCTGTGGGAAGACGACGCACTCGCCGCTCGTCTCGGGCAAGGGGCATGGCAACGTGCCGCACGCGAGTTTCGACCCGACGTCTTCTACCGTCGGCTGTGCGGTGCATACACAAAGGCGATCCAGCTCCACGAAAGGAGCCGACGTGCCTGAATCCTTGAAGATCGCAGCAATCGGCGGACGCGGCATGCCGTCGAGCTACAGCGGCATCGAGCGCATCTGGGAAGAGCTGCTGCCACGACTCGCCGCCCTCGGCCACGACGTCACCGCCTATTGCCGGCCAGGCGTCGCGACGACCGACACGCACAAGGGCGTTCGTCTCGTCACCACGTCTGCACCGGGCGGCGCGAGCGCCGAGACACTGAGCCACACACGCTCCGCGGTGAAGCATGCGTTGACCCGCGACTTCGATGTCATCGCGCTGCACGCCTTGCCGCCGCAGATGTTCGCGCCGCTCGCCGCGCGTGGCTCGGCCGCGGTGGTCAGTCACGTCCACGGCCTCGACTGGCAGCGGGCCAAGTGGCAGCAGACGCCGCTCGGCCTCGGGGCCAAAGTGATCAAGCTAGCCGAACGGCGAATGGCCAAGAGCAGCCACGCCGTCGCCGTCTGCGCACCCTATCTCGCCGACTACTACCGCCAGACCTACGGCCTTGCGACGACCGTGCTGCCCAACGGCATCGTGCCGGACGACAGGCCCTTCGACCCGTGCTGCGACGTGCTGCGGGAGCTCGCGATCGAGCCCGGCCAGTTCGTCGTCAGCATCGGCCGACTCGTGCAGGAGAAGCGGACGCAAGACCTCGTTTCTGCTCAGAAACGCCTCGGTTTCAAGCTCGTCATCGTCGGCGAAGGCCCGGACAACGATTGGATGAAGCAGCTCAAAGCCAGCGCCGGCGACGGCGTCGTCTTCGCCGGCCATCGCACGGGGCACGCCCTCGAAACCCTCTTCCGCACCGCC
>JBCDKH010000108.1 GCA_038746835.1 Planctomycetota bacterium
CCGCCGCCGCCACCACCTCCGCCGCCACCCGACCCGCCGCCACCTCCGCCGGAGAGGGCAAAGGTTCCGCCTGTGTTCAATCCTGCGGCGCCGCCGAATCCGTTTTGACCGTTAGCGCCGTCGGCTCCGTTTCCGCCTTGATTTCCGGCAAAGCCGTTTTGTCCATCGGTGGCCGGGAAGCCGGGGAAGAATCCAAATCCGCCGAAACCGCCATTGCTTCCGTTTCCCGACGTGTTGCCCCCATTGCCCGCTGCTCCTCGCACACCAGGTGCTCCGCCGATTCCGAACGCGCCGCCGCTACCCGGCGAGTTGAAGCCGCTTGAGCCGCTGAAGCCGTTGGTACCGCCACCACCAGAGCTGCCGAGCCCACCTCCTGTTCCTGCTTGGCCATTGTTACCCGCTTGTCCGTCCTGCGTAGTGCAATCGATGAAGCCGCAGTCGGTCGATCCACCCACGCCACCGATCTTGATGTTCCCGAAGGGAAAGAGCTGAAAGCCACCTTCGCCCCCGGTGCCACCGGCTCCGCCGAAGCCACCCGATCCGCCTGAGGCGGAGAAATTGGCACCGGCTCCCCCACCAGGTCCCGGGTTAGCGGAGGTTGCCGAGAAGTCGAAGGTCGCGCCCGGGTCGACGCTTACGTTGCCGCCGACGGTCAAGCTGGCAGGGCGAATGCCGACGCCCGTGACTCCTGTGCCAGTTGGAATCGTGAGGTTGCCTCGGATGTTGAAGGTCGCGATGCCGTCCGCGGTCGAGGTGTTAAACGGCACACCGAAGATGGCCTGATCGTTCCCGTCACCGTCGCCCGAGACGGTCAAATTGGTCGTGTCGATGATCACCTGTCCCGACGCAAGCGGTGCAACAGCGAGTGCCGCCGCCGATGCGAGGGCGAGCGTGCCAGCGGAAAACGGACGCAAACGACGACTGCTGTGACAAGTGGCAAACGACATGATCTTTCCTCCCGGCGCCTCCCCCGAGGCACCTGTGATGAAGCGGCACACCCAACCGTGCCGTTGCGAAAACCCGAACGGCCAAACCGCCCGCGGCGGTCGCGTCGGGGTTGAGTTGTCCAACGCCCCGGGCCGAACCTACCTGCTGCACCGCTATCCGTCTAGCAGAAGAGGGCCGTGGCTCGCGCTTTGCTGCTGCTGCGGCAGCAGCTGCCTCGCCGATCCGACGTCCGCTTGGATGGGGTGGCGCGGCCGTCTGTCGTCATGTCCACTGCGATCCAAAAGCCATCTCCAGAAGGTCTCGAATCGGCGGCGGCGCGGGTCGACCGTGTTTTCGCGTTCATGTTCGCCAAGCCGGCTCGGGAGTGGGTCGAGCGGATCGTGCTGGTCGCGGCGTGCGTCGGCTTCCTCGTTCACCTCGGCCTGGTCGGGCTGGCACGACTGGGCTGGTTCGGGCTCGACCCCGAGGCGCAGCTGCTCGGCAATCCGATCGCGGCGGCGTACACGCCGTTCTCGCTCATCCTGGTGTACGAGGTCTACCTGCTCGTCTACTACCTGCCGAGCAGCACGACGCGCTACATCCAGAAGCAGTACGAAATCGCGACGCTCATCATCGTCCGACGCCTCTTCAAAGACCTCGCGGCCGTCGAGATCACGTCCGACTGGTTCCAGAACGCGGCCGACCTGAAGTTCACCTACGACGTGGCGGCATCGGTCGTGCTGTTTCTGCTGCTGTTCGCCTTCCTCGCGATCGAACGCCGAAAGCCAAAACCCATCCACATTCGCGAGGAAGACATGCGGCCGGGGCTGAGGCGGTTCATAACGTTTAAGAAAGGCGTCTCGATTCTGCTCGCGCCGGTGCTCTTTGTGCTGGCGGCGTACACGTTCGTCTCTTGGACGATCGGCGCGCTTTCACCCAGCGACGACCTGGCGGGCCGGTTGACCGACATCAACACGCTCTTTTTCTACGACTTCTTTGCGATTCTGATCGTCGTCGACGTCGTGCTGTTGCTCGGATCGCTGTTCTTGACCGACGCGTTTCACACCGTGATGCGCAACAGCAGCTTCATCGTCTCGACGATCCTCATTCGCCTCTCCTTCGGCGACGAAGGTCTGGTCAGCGTCGTCCTGATCGTCAGCGCCGTTGCCTTCGGCGTGCTGATGCTGTGGATCTACAGCTTCTTTGAGAAGGCAGAAGTCGAGGCATCGCCAAGTTGAACGCAGTGATCAACCGACGGCCGCTACTTCGCCGTCGCGTCGTCTGGACGGAGCTCGATGAGGATCGGGTCGCCTGAGATGATCAACTCCAACTCGTTCGTGTGCTCGACTCGGCTCGGCTCGTCGTTGTTGGCCAGTTGATACTCCGACAAGTGCATCCGATCTGGAAGCTTGAGCGAGACCTTGGTCTGATCGTCAAGCGATTCTGTTTCGAGCCAGAGGATCAGCAGAAACCGGCCGTCCGACGTTTTGAGCAGCGTCTGCATTGGCCAGACGCCTTCGTGCGTTTCGATCTTGAGTGCGAGCTCTCCGGCGACGCCACTCTCGCTGGCGGCTGCGTCGTCCTCGGTCCGTTCGAGCAACCGACGAAGCGCGTGGAACGCGGGACGTGGCTTGAAATGCCTGTCGAGCAACCCGAACTCTTTGGTCCGTTCTTGCACGGGCTGGTAGTGATACAGGGCGAACGTGTAGTTGAGGGGTGAGCCGGCATTGAAGCCGAGCAAGTGGTTTCGAAGCGTGTAGACCGCCTTTTCCCTCGGGCTGACTTGGCCGTGATCGAGATCGCCACTGTTCCAACCCATCTCCGTGATGATCCAGGGCGCATCTGGCGTCTGCTCTCGGACCTTGCGTTGGTGCTCGTAAAAGCGCGCGTTCGGCCACGCCATGTGATACTTGTGGATGTTGTTGAGCTCGACGTAATCGCCCAACACCACGCCCTCTGCATCAGCCAGGTCTGCGAGCACGTTGTCAGGACGCCAAGGCCCGGAGACCGTGCTGGCCGCTGCGATTGCAGGTCGACGTCTCTCGTCCGGTCCAACCACCGACGTCCGATCGGCGGTCAGTGCTCGATGCATGTCCTGCATGAAGAGCATGGTGCCTCGTGCCCAGCCGTCGCCCAAAGCGTTGCCGGTTCGGTGCTGACGACCGTGACCGCGATAGTTGAAGTTCTCCGTCTTGCCGTACGGCTCGTTCGGACCCTCAGCGATGATGAGGTAGTCCGACGCCCGCGCGACCCACTCGGCCATGTCGGCCATCATCTCATCGGGGTCGTCGATGGAGAACGACTCGCGAATGACGCCGCACACACCGATTCCGAGAGATTCGTGCAACTCGCGATATCGCGGGTCGAGATTGGCCGATTCCGTGACCCACGGATAAAAGTTCCCCCGGACGGTCGCGATGCCGAGTTCATCCAGCCTGGCTTTCAGCAGCTCGAACTCGTCATCGCTGAATCGCTGAAGCTTGTTCGTGACAAGGCCGATGGAACGGTGGAAGTCGGCCGCGTGTCGGGCCGGCATCGAAGCGATGGGAGCGGGTCCTGGCGACACCGACGTCATGGGCTTCACGGCACTACCAACGGAACCCACCGCAAGCGAGACGTCAGCTGGAACCTCACCCATGTCGGCCGCACGGACGTACTCGAGTCGAATCGGATAGGCGACTCCGGCCTTCATCGGAAGCACCACCTCGCTCAGGCGACGCCAGTGCTTTGCCGCAGCGATTGCCTCTTCGTACTCGCTTGCGTGCGCGTAGTCGATGACGAGCGCGCCGTTGACCCAGAGTCGCCACGTGTGCGTGCCCGTGACCTGAATCCGGTAGAGCCCGTCCGCGTCCATCGACGCCGACCCTTCGAAGACGACGTTGAACGCCGATTCCGCGTCCGCCGAGAGAACGGTGTCGATCGACGCAAGGCCGACGGCCTCGACGTCAACGACGGCATCCATGCGGTCATCGGCGTCCACATCGACGGTCGCACGGAACGAGGCTGATGCGCGTGGCGTCGAACAGACAAGACACGCCAGCACCACGATGGCCGTCACCCTGCTCAGCAGGTGCGGCTCACTGATCTTGTTGAAAAACACGGGTTATCTCCCGGGATAGATGAAGACGCGCGGGTCAGAAAGATCACGCTTGACGACGCCTGCTCGCACGGACAAGTCGTTCATCAACATCGAACGCTTTGCGTCGCGGTGGGGCGTTGAGATTTTGTAGCTTGTGGTAAGGAGCCCATTCGGTCCGGTGACCAAGCTCTCAGACACATTGAAAAAGGGCGTTCCAGGATGCTGCGTGGTCCCGGAGTTGTGCGTTTGCGACTCGATGACGATCGGGCGCAGCGGCCCATCTGCCGGGATGTGGATGACCCCGCCAACAACGACGTCTTGCGAAGGGATATCCACCAGCTTCCGCCCCTTCTTAGCGCCCGACGATTCGTCCCAGCCGACACGCGTCATTGCCTTGTAGCTGGAGAAGCCGACGAGATCATTGTTGAACGCATTGGTCCAGACGGTCTGCGACGGAACGTTGGTCAATTCATCCGCAGGGCAGAAAAAGGCGTCTTCCTTCGCGAAGTGGGCCCCGGGATCCGTCGGCACATAGTCGCCTTCGATGAGTCGACTGATCCAGCCCGATCCGTTGTTGCCGAGCCCCGTCGTGCCGTCGGCGTAGGGCAGCTCCGTGTCGTGTTCGTTGGCGTACATGAGCAGGCCAATGCCGACCTGCCGGATGTTGCTCTGACAAACGATCAGCTGCGCGGAGTTCCGCGCTGATGCGAGCGACGGCAGCAGCAGACTCACCAGCAGGGCGATGATGCCGATCACGACGAGGAGCTCAACGAGCGTGAATGCCGCTGGTCTTCCTTGAGTCAGACGATGGTCTTCCACTGGTTCCTCCAAACGAACGAGCGTGCAATGCAACGCACGCGTGTCCCGTCAAGGACACACGCACAAAGGGTCTCAAGACGCGGATGCCCTGCGACGGGCGGTCAGCAGCCCGAGGCCGAGCATGCCGGTCACGGCGGCACCCGGCTCGGGAACGATCTCGACGTTCAGTTCCTGGAATCGGAAGACGGTCTCACCTTCTGGGTTGGTGAATCCATCCTTGAAGGCCGTCGCGTTGACGCGGAGCGTGTCGCCCGCTCCGAGTGTGGTATCGGCGGCAAAGACGAAGTCGGCATCGGTGTCCACCACGATCGGTGTCCCGCCGTTGATCACGACTTCGTACTGCTCACCCTTGGAGCCGTCGATCCCAGAGACATTGAGTGAAACAAGTGTGGTCGGCGCAGTGAACGTGAACTCGATGAACTCGTTGCTGCGACCACCGCCGAGCGTGGAGTCGAGCTGGTTTGACTGGTCGTTGGTGAGACCCGAGTTGAAGCCCGAGTCGATACCCGAGCCATTGCCCGGCGAGCCAGCAAGCTGGAGAACCGAGTCGTTGGTCACGTCGGTAACGCCGTCCGCCGCCTTGTAGCCGACCACGAACGAAATCGACTGGCCGGTCAGCGAGTCGACGATCGTGTAGGGGTTCGGGTTGACGCCGGCAGTCGGAGTGATGGTGTCGAACTCGGCATCGCCGGAGCCTTCGTCGAAGTCAAAGGTCACTGGGATCGGGGCCGCCGACGCTTGAGGTGCCACGATCGCCAGAGCGAGCGTCGCGAAGCCTGCGGTCAGAGTGTGTCGCAAATCAGTCATTTTTCATCCTCCTGGGATGGACGTGGGTCCTTGAACTGGATCGGGCGAACAAAGAGGAGTTACGCCACTGTGCCGGTGTTCGCGAAGCCCGGCACGGGCGGTGAATCGGGGAAAAAGGGATTAATGACGAGCTTGGGCTCCACGACCCGCGTCACCGCTCCCGGCTCGCTGGCCCTGTTGCCGGTGCGATCGGCGAGCATGCTGACAATCGCCTGACCAAGGCCGTCGTGGTCCTTGTCGATGGTGGCGAGCAGCTGAAAATCTGCAACGACACTCGATTCGGGCGTGAGCCGGTAGTAGTTGTCGTAGCCGACAATGGGCACTTCGTGGTTCGGGTCGACACCCAGAACCTGCAACGCCTTGGCCACCGCGAACGCCACGCCGTCCGAGTTCACCATGATCGCGTCTGGCCGATCGTCACTGTGGAAGTGGTCGTACAGGTAGCCGACCATGAGCCGCACCTTGGCTTCGAATCCATCCACCGCGTTCATGCCGTCAATCACCGGCTGTGCGAACTCGAGTGTCGGCACGACGTCTAAACCGGCCTCTCGGCAGCCTGCCTCGTAGCCGGCGTCACGCTGATCGAGCCAGTACGGCCGGGTCGGCTGGTTCGGTACTCTGGACCACACCCGCAGAATGCGGCGTCGACCACGTCTGGCCAGCAAGTCGACGAGCTTTCGAGCACCGGCTTGGTGATCGGAAATCACCCGGTCGCATGCCTCGGGAATCAGCGACGACCCGTATGCGACGACGGGAATGCCGGCCGTCCGCAGTCGACGGATCGGCTCGGTGACGGTTGCATGAGCGGACGGTCCGACGGCGAAAATGACACCGGTCGGAGGATTCTCAAGAGTCTCCTCAAGCCGGTCACCGAGAAGCCGGCCAATGTCGACGGCGAGCGTGTCGAAAGCGGCGTTCGTGGCTGCTCGCGAAATGCGATCGACAATGCCCTCCATCAAACCCATCGATGCCGTGCTGAAACGGTTCAGCTCTGACACGAGCAGGATCGTCTCGTTCATGAGACCCGCCTTGGCGTTCTGTGCGACGGCCCAGCCGCGGCCTTCGACTCGCGAGAGCTTTCCTTCTCGGCAGAGCTCTTCGAGCACCAATCGAACCGTCGGACGAGACACGCCGACCGACGTCGAGAGGTCGCGCTCCGACGGGAGCAGTCCGCTCGGCCCAAACCGGTTCTCGTCGATGATCCGAGTCAGCTGGCGCTTCGCATCAAGCCTTGCCGGCTTCCGTCGGGTCGCAGGAGGCTGTCGCGCAGCAACTGGCATCAGCACAACCTACCACAATTTAACCATCGGTCAATCTAATTTCTTACTGGCAGATTACCGGCCGCACAAGCCCTTAATCTTACCATTGGAAGCCTGCGAGACGGCAGGACCAAAGCAGTCACAAGTAACTGCTGGACAACGGCTGAATGAGGGAGGGAGGGAGGGCGCGTTGGATAGCTCGGCCGATCGGATCGAATCCGGCCGTGCTGAAATGAGCTGATGGGTGAGCGTGCCCCGACACATCGGCGGCATGCCGATCAATCACTCGCCGTAGCTGGAGGGCGTTGTGGCGCTGCGGTACTCCTCATACGTCCGCTCGCCCTGGATGACCTCGGTGATGCCGTCGAAGTCGGGTTCCGCGGCGAGGGTCGCGCCGAGGCTGCCCAAACCGCAGGCGGTCGTGAAGATGAACAGGCCGGCACAGGCCAGGCCCCAGAGCTTCTGGCTCTGGGCGGTGATGGTCAGGCCCCAGGTGATGCCAGCCGTCCAGAAGCCGTTGGAGAGGTGGAACGTCGCGGCCAGGATGCCGATCGGATAGATCACCCAGCCGACCCACCATGCGGCGTGCATGTGGTTGACGGTGGTCTGCGTCGCCAAGGCTGGGATGAAGGTGACGCGATCGCCGAACTCGCCGCCGATGATGCCCTTCATGGTCAGGACGTGGAAGGCGATGAACAGCAGCAACACCCAGCTGGTGGCACGCTGTGCGGTGTAGGCCCAGTTCTTGGCAAAGCCGTAGCTGGTCACGTTGGGTCGGCCGGCGATGGCGACGAGGATGCCGTAGCCAGCGTGGAAGGTCAGCGGGATGAGGATGGCCGTCCACTCGATGGCGACGAGGAAGGGCAGGTCGTGAATCTTGTCGACCTGGCTCTGGTAGACGTCGGCCGGCACCTTGTCGCCGCCGAAGATGCCAGGGAAGGCGGACTGCAGCAGCGTCGCGTTGACGAGCAGGTGGACGACGATGTATCCGCCGAAGACGACGCCCATCAGCGAGTGGAGGCGCCGCAGTGCGAATCGGTGCGTCTCGAGGAACGCCGTGACCGGATTGGGCTTGGCGGACGCGTCGGAGGGCGGGGTGAAAGCAGTCATCGGGCGGAGCGATGATACGGCCAATCGGCGAGCGGCGGTTCACAACTGCTGCGTCAAAACCGGCCAATCCTGCCTGAAAACCTTGTCGAGACGGCGTATCAAAACGGCGCGAAACGCGAGATCGCCGTGACGAACAGGCTGGCGGCGGCGTTCTAACGTCGCGGCGTGAGTCGTGAGCGTGCCGAGGACCTCCGTCAACAGATCCGCCGACACGATCGGCTGTACTACGTCGAGGCCAAGCCGGAGATCAGCGATCGCGACTATGACACGCTGCTCCGCGAGCTGGCCGACCTCGAAGAAGCCCATCCCGAGCTGGTCACGCCCGACTCCCCCACGCAGCGCGTGGCAGGCGAGCCGATCGAGGGCTTCGAGACCGTCACGCACGCGGTGCCGATGCTGAGCATCGACAACACGTACAACGAACAGGAGCTTGTCGACTGGGGCGAGCGGACGTTCAAAGCCCTCGACCCCGAAGTCGCGCGGCTGACCCAGGACGCCGAAGCGGCAGCTTCGGGTCTGGACGCGATGAAGGGACAACGCGGTTCCGACGCCACCGACCGTCGCAAGTCGCTGCAGTCGCAAATCGACGAGCTCAAAGCCAAGCTCGCCCAGCGAGTCGAGGCCGCAAGCGATGACGGCTTCCCGATCCCAGGCGGCTATGTCTGCGAGCCGAAGGTCGACGGCGTCGCGTGCTCGCTGCGATACGAGGATGGTCAACTCGTCCTGGCAGCCACTCGCGGCGACGGGCGGCAGGGGGACGACATCACGGTGAACGTGCGGGCGATTCGCGCGGTGCCGACGAGGATGGTGAGGGGAACCGAATCCGCGGCTGGCGCCGCGGCGTCGGTGCCGAGCGTCTTGGAAGTGCGAGGCGAGGTCTACATGCCGGGGCCGAGCTTTCAGAGGTTGAACGCGGAAGAAGAGCGGGCGTTCGCGGAGCGGAAGCGGAAGGCAGAAGCCGATGCGATCGCCGCGGAGGAAGCGATCGCGAAAGCGAAGAAGCCGGACGAGGCGAAGGAGAAGGCCGAGCGTCTGCGAGAGCGAACGGCGTCCATGTCGTTGGAGCTGTTCGCCAATCCACGCAACGCAACGGCCGGAACGCTGAAGCAGCGCGACCCGAAGATCGTCGCCGAGCGAAGCCTCCGGTTCCAAGCCCACGGCCTGGGCGAGGTCATCGGGCTCGACGTCGACAGCTACCACGACACCCTCGGCCTGCTACGCGAATGGGGCATCCCGACGAGCGACTTTGCGACCAAAGCCGACTCGATCGCCGACGCCAAGAAAGCCGTCGACGCGTTCGAAGAGAAGCGGGGCGACCTCGACTACCAGACCGACGGCATGGTCATCAAGGTCGACGGGCTTGCCCAGCGCGAGCAACTCGGCTTTCGCACGAAGTCGCCCAGGTGGGTCATCGCGTACAAGTACGCGGCCGAGCAGGCGCAGACGACGCTGCGTGAAGTCACCTGGCAGGTCGGCAAGAACGGCACGCTCACGCCCGTCGCGGAACTGGAGCCGGTCTTCCTCGCCGGCACGACGGTCAAGCGCGCCAGCCTGCACAACATCGAGCAGATCGAACGCCTCGACGTCCGCGTCGGCGACACCGTCACCGTCGAGAAGGCCGGTGAGATCATCCCGCAGGTCGTCGGCGTCATCGAGGCCGAGCGACCCGCGGACGCCAAGCCGATCGAAGCGCCGACAGTCTGCCCCGAGTGCGGCATGCCGGTCGTGAAGGACCCTGACTCGCCGTACATCCGCTGCATCAATCCCGCATGTCCGAAGCAGCTCAAGGAGCGACTGATCTGGTTCTGCGCAAGAGGCCAGATGGACGTGGAGAACCTGGGCGACAAGCAAATCGAGGCCTTGGTCGACGCCGGGAAGCTGACGACGTTCGCCGACATCTATCGGCTGACGCCGGACGCCCTGATGGAACTCGGCCGGCTCAAGGAGCGCGGCGTGCAGCGGGTGCTCGACGGCATCGAGGCCAGTCGGTCGCGGCCGCTGGATCGGCTGCTCGCGGGGCTCGGCATCCGGCACATCGGCACGAGCAACGCACGCGACCTGGCCAACGCCTTTGGCAGCCTCGACGCCATCAGCAGGGCGTCGGCGACTGAGATCGCAGAAGTCGAAGGACTCGGCACGGTGATCGCGGCGAGCGTGCACGCTTTCGTCAACAGCGACGCGGGCCGGCACATCATCGACGAGCTGAAGGCCGTCGGCATCAACCCGACACAGGAACGTCAGACCGAACCGGTCGATGGTCCGCTGGCGGGCAAGCGCATCGTCGTCACCGGCAGTCTCGAGCACTTCACACGCGACTCCATCAACGACCGCATCCGCGAACTCGGCGGCAAGGCGGGTTCGTCCGTCAGCAAGAACACCGACCTCCTCGTCGCCGGCGAAAAAGCCGGCAGCAAGCTGAAGAAGGCGACGGACCTCGGCGTCGAAGTCATCAACGAGGCGATGTTCCTCGACCGCTTCGGAACGTCTGAAGACCCGTCATCCTGAGCGAGCGCAGCGAGCCGAAGGACCTCGCCTGGTCGAACGTGCAGAACCGGGCGAGGTCCCTCGGCTGCGCTCGGAATGACGAAACTGTCGTTCAGCCAGCTCTGGTGCCACTGCATCATTGCAGTGCTCGGGGCATACCACTGCAAGAATGCAGTGGCACCGGACGCTGCGACTGATTTGAATCCGCCCTAGCCGCGGAGCCCAAGCGAGGTCCCTCGGCTGCGCTCGGGATGACGGAAGCGTCGTTCAGCCAGCGACGACTTCGCGTGGCGCGTCGACGGACACAGAAACTGTCGTGCCGAGTTTCGCCCGCAGCGTTCGGGCAATGCCCGCCGCGTCGATGCCGGCCTCGGCGAGCTGGGCGGGGCGCGACTTAAACGCGATCATCCGATCGACGGGGTGCCCGAGTCGGACGACGCGGCTGGCGTCGAGGCCTTGACGCGAAGCCTCTTCGAGGAAGGCGCTGCCGAAGCCGCCTTCGACCATGTGGTCTTCGACCGTCAGGACCGGGTGATGATGGTCGAGCACGCGGGCGATCATCGCACCGTCGATCGGCTTGCAGAACCGGGCGTCGACGACCTCGACGCTGTGCCCTTCGGACTCGAGCAACTCCACCGCCGCCAGTGCTTCGGCGGCCATGGTGCCGTAGGCAACGATGGTCGCATCTGAGCCTTCGCGGAGCACGCGACTCTCACCGAGCTTGAGGTCGCTAGCCGCATAGTCGTCGGCCGGGACTTCGTCGCGTGGGTAGCGGAGGGCGACGAACGTTTCCAGCTCAAAGGCCAAGTCCAGCATGCGTCGCAGGTCCGCCTCGTCAGCCGGGGCCATGAGCACAGCATTCGGCATCGGCCGAAGGAACGACAGGTCGCAGAAGCCGTGGTGCACCGCGCCGTCGCTGCCGACGAAGCCGGCACGGTCCATCGCCAGAACCACCGGCTGCTCGTTGTAGACGACCTCCTGCCAGATCTGATCGAAGCACCGCTGGACGAACGTGCTGTAGACCGCGGCCAGCGGACGCAGCCCCGACTTGGCCATCCCCGCAGCCATCGCCATCAGGTGGCTCTCGCAGATGCCGGTGTCGATGTACCGATCCGGGTGGGCCTTCTCGAAGGCGGACAAGCCCGTGCCGTCGGGCATCGCAGCAGTGAGGGCCCAGACGCGGTCGTTGCGGCTGGCCAGGTCGATCGCGGCCTGAGCGAAGGCCTTGGTCCACGACTTGCCGCTGCTCTTGTTCAGCTCGACCCGGCAGCCTTCGACGCGGAAGCCGGCGGGCGAGTGAAGCGTCGTCGGGTCGGCCAGTGCCGCGTCGACGCCCTGGCCCTTGTTGGTCTTGACGTGAAGCAGGACCGGCTTGTCGACGTGCTTGATCTCAGCCAGGAACTGCACCAGCTCCGGCAGGTCATGCCCGTCGATCGGGCCCATGTACTTGAAGCCGAACGCCTCGAACAGCCCGCCCGCCCAGATCGCCGACTTCACGCCACCCGTGATGCCGTTCCAGGCGGCCATCATCGCGTCCTCGACGGCGTGGGGCATCTGCTTCAGGAAGCTCTTGGTGAGCTTCTTGAACTCTTCATAGGTCGTGCTGACGCGGACGCGCTCGAGGTACTCGGCAAACGCGCCCTGCGGCCCGCTGATGCTCATGCCGTTGTCGTTGAGCACGACGAGCAGCTGACGATCGAGCGTGCCGGCGTTGTTGAGTCCTTCGAATGCCAGGCCGTTGACGATGCTGGCATCGCCGACGAGTGCGACGACGTGGTTGTCCCGATCCATCGCCTTGTCGGCTCGCGCCATGCCGACCGCGGTCGAGATAGCGGTCCCCGCATGGC
>JBCDKH010000109.1 GCA_038746835.1 Planctomycetota bacterium
AAGCCCGGGCGTGACGGGTCTTCCTGGTACGACGCCCGTCCGCCCAGGCCCCAGCGGACGGGGCCGAGCTGTCGTCCGAACCGGACATCGAGATCATCGAGCAAGAAGTCGAGCGTTTGATCGTCTGGCGCTCTCTGGGCGATGCTTCCGCTGTCGCAGACGGCAAAGAACTTGTTGCGGTCCAACTCGGAGTGTCCGTCGATGCTGCGAACGGTGGTCACATCGACTTGGATTCGCACGTCGGCCAGGGCTGAAGTGGCCGTCATGGCTGCGGCGAGTGCAGTGACCGACAACGAGATGGCGTCGCGGTGGAGGGTTCTCATGGTGGGTCGCGTTGGGCCGACGGGCGTTGGAACGATGGGGCGATTCGGCGAAGAGACGGTGCCAGATCCGAGGCCCTACGAACCGGCTGATCCTGTCGCTGGCGCAAGTTCACTTTACAATGACAGGAAAGACGGTAGCGTGCGACGTGTCCCGGTGAAGGTAGTCGGATGGTGTTCCGATACACGGGCTAGAGGCGTGTCGCAGTTTCGTCGGCGGCACGATCGCACAGGGTTGTTTTCAAGGATTTTCAAGTCCACATGTTCTTGACGATGACCCACCCGCGCTGTTACTTTATCACGAAAGCTGTGAGGAAGACCGCACGCGGGTAGTTCCCGCCGCTACGAGATCATCCGAGCATGTTCTTACCCACTTGAGGAGGCCTCATGTTTCATACCCATTCTTCCCGTCGCCGCGGCTTCACGCTCGTGGAGTTGCTCGTCGTCATCGGGATCATCTCCCTCTTGATCAGCATTCTGCTGCCGACGCTCTCGCAAGCTCAGCAGTCCGCACGCAGCGTCAAGGGCCTGAGCAATCATCGCCAGCTGGGCACGGCGACGATGATGTATGTCAACGACAACAACAGCACGCTGCCCTACGCGGGCATTCACTTCAGTGATGGCTCGGTCTACGACGGCTACACCGTCGGCAACGCTCGCGTCGCCTGGGACGACCTGCTCCTTCAGGGCAGCTACACCGGCGACACGTTCAGAGAGGACATCAATAACGACGTCGTTCCTCACTGGACCGTCCGTTCGATCCATGAGATCTTCACCGATCCGAACGACGAAACGGTTCACCAATTTGCTTGGTACGAAGCGCTTCGCCAGCAGGGTACAGCAAACCGTCGCAGCTATTCGATGAATATCAACTGGGACGGCCAGCCCGACTGGCCCCGCGGCATCCCGCGTGGCCCTGGTGCGATCGCATTCGGCTGGGGCACCGGTAGCAACCCGAACCCATTCTTTGAAGCTGTCAAGATCAGCACGCTCGACTCAAGCTCCAGCCTGATCCTGTACGCCGACAACCCGTCGGACGTCCAGATCTCCGGCCACGAGACGGGTGCTGGCGTCTTCAACCCTGTCTACCAGGGCTGGATCCGCAACACGACTCAGGTCTACGCCGCGATCGAGCCCTACCACAAGGGCAAGTGGAATTACACCTTCGTCGACGGCCATGCTGAGACGCTTGCTCCAAACGACACGCTCGACGAGCCGCAGACCACCGACACGTTCATCGAGAACTGGGGTGCTGCCAGCGTCACAGTGGCCAACGGCATGTGGCTCTCGAACCAGGACTTCGCTCCGGCGGTTCCGAGCACGGTCTCGTCGGACAACTAATCGACTCGGCGCACTGAGGTGCTCTGAAATCCGACTTCATCTTGCGGCGTGTCACCTGGTTCCGGGTGGCACGCCGCCTTTCATTTGATGCAGCGGAATAGCCGTTTTGCTGACCTCGCGATCGAGCAAACGCTGCCGACTATTCGATCTTGAAGCACCAGGCGTGATCGCCGCGAAG
The DNA here is from genome assembly GCA_038746835.1 of Planctomycetota bacterium. Taxonomy (NCBI): domain Bacteria; kingdom Pseudomonadati; phylum Planctomycetota; species Planctomycetota bacterium. The sequence continues at coordinate 1,840 of JBCDKH010000109.1, forward strand.
ACCGTCAGGCCGCTGGACCACGAGGCCGTCGTCGTTCAACGACCAGGCGAGCGCGTCGCCGTGCCCGAGCAGCGTCACGCGATCGACCTGTTCCCCGCGCATCGACTCGAAACACCAGCCGCCATCGCGTGCTGACGGCTTGCCGAAGGCGATCGCAAACCGAGTGTCGCCCTTGGCGGTGTAGCGAGCATCCGTCGCATCGAACGTCGCGTCGCAAAGCAAGCTCATCTCGCCCGACCCGAACGTGTTCGCACCCTCGGCCGCGACCTTCCACGGGCGCGTCCCGAAAATGGATTCGCCGTTGATGTCGAGCCACTTGCCAACCTCGGTCGCGATCCACTCGGTCTCCTCGTCGAGTGATCCGTCAGGCCGCTGCGTGTAGTTCAGCAGAAGGTTGCCGTTTTTGCTCACGACATCGGCCAGCGTCTGGATGATTCGCGCGGGCGAGAGATACGCGGCCGACGGCATCCAGTACCAAGGGCCAGACGAGGTGTCGCACTGCCACGGATCGTCGCTGATCCCGTCGACCACGCCGTGCTCGAGGTCTTCGACTCCCGCCCCGGCGACGAAGGTGCCCGTGTTCTTCTTGAAGTCGGGCCGACGTCCGCCAACGTCTTTGTAGTTGAAGACGCCGCCCGGTCCGCCGAACCGTTGCTGTGCCGCTCGGTAGAAGTGCGCGACGACCTTCAGTCCGTCATCACCGAATGGCACACCGCCGTCGGTGTAAAACAAGTCAGGCTCGTATCGGTCGATGGCGTCGATCAGTCGCTCCTGCCACGAGCGGACGAACTCTCGTGATGGCCGGAGCGCGAACTGCGCTTCGGTTTCATCATGCGGCGGGAAGTAGAAGTCGGCGTTGTCCGGGTCATTGCCGTCGTAGGGGACGCCGCGGTAGGGGCCGGTCTTGTCCGCACCCTTGTTGACGTTGAACCACGAGTAGCTCCACGCCAGATGCTCCGAAAAGCCCCAGGGCAGTCCGGCGTTACGCGTCGCATCACGAAACGCACCCAGAATGTCCCGTCCGGGACCCATGTTGACGCTGTTCCAGCGATGGTGACGGGAGTCGAAGAGATCGAAGTTGTCGCAGTGACACGCCTGGCCGACGAAGTAGCGAGCACCGTGATCAGCAAAGAATCCGACGAGCGCCTCGGCGTCAAATCGCTCGGCCTTCCACTGACGGACGATGTCCTTGTAGCCGAACTCCGACGGATGTCCGTAAACGCGGCGGTGGTAGCGGCCGATCGGATGGTCGGGCATGTACATGTGCCGCGCGTACCAGTCGCCTTGGCCAGGAACCGCTTGCGGCCCCCAGTGAGACCAGACGCCGAACTTTGCATCACGGAACCAGTCGGGACACTGGAAGCTGGCAATCAGCGATTCCCACGTCGGCTTGATCTCGTCGGTTGGAGTCATCGTGAAAGGCCATCTCGAAGAAGAGGCCAAGAAGGGGAGTGCGGCGACGAGTCGTTCGTGGACTGTCGGTCGGGCGTGCGTCGCCCGTTAGCGGAGAGGTTGATCGCCTTTGTTCTCGGCGATCTGCTGCCGCATTGCGTCGTGCTTGCAGGGTGCACAAAGAGAGGGTACTTTCATACTAAAGCGGCACCAAGCCGCCGAGACGTCAAGATGGTCCAGCGCGATGAGTCCGCCTGGACTGCGGGTATCAGGAGGACAGCGCAGGATGATCTGTTTGCACGCATCGTCAGACGACGTCGCGAGTCGAACCGACTGCGAACAGAGTGGGGCCGGTGTAGCTGTCAACTTCTGGCCCGGTCGACGTCGGTACTCGTCGTCCGACTGTCGTACGTCGCTTTTAACAACCTAGCTGCAGGCTCGCTGCCACCACCCGCCCGCAGGCCACCACTGCGGCGAGCACGAACACCTGCCCCGAGCCTTTCACTTTTGCCCTTCTGCCATGTCCATCAGAGAGTCCATCGAAAAGAACAAAGGATTGACGACGACCGTCTTCGCACTCCTGATTGCCGCTTGCATCACCTGGATCGTTTACAGGCAGATCGAAGAGAGTAAGCCACAGCTGACGACGGTCACGCAGAACTTCTTCACGTCCGATGGTGGCGAGACGTTCTTCGCCGCCGACGCATCCAACGTTCCGCCGACCCAGATTGAAGGGCAGGACTCCGTGCTCGCCCACGTCTTCGAGGTCGGCGGCGAACGCAAGGTGCTCTACCTCGAGCGCTTCACTCCTGAAGGCCGACAGAACTACGTCAACTTCCTTGAGCGACGGGAAGCTGCTCAGAAGGAACTTGAGAACTTCGTGCCCGACGAGAACACCGCCTTCGAAGACTACCCGGTCGTCCCGACGATCAACGGGGCACCTCCCGGACGCGAGCTCAAGGCCGTCGGTGGTGGCGACTGGGTACCCGCGCGATCCGATGCGGGGCGGAAGATCGTCAGCGACGCGTCAGCCCGCGGCAAGAAGGTCCGTCCGTAGCCGGCCGGGCAAGACACTCTGTCGATATGGTGAGACTGACGTCGCGACAAGGGCAGGTCGCGCGTCGATCAACGCCAGCCATCAGAGTGCGTTGTCGATCGCCGCTTCCGTCTTGTCGTCGGCGGCGGTTGGTTCGATCGACGAAATCCACGGTCGCGCTTCCGCCGGCACGGATGACAGCTCGATCACGGCACGCGCCACGCCGCTGCTGGTTGCCGTGACTTTGACGACACCCGGCTCGCGTGTCATCTGGACGAGAACCTGAGCCAACCCGTTAAACAGCCGCCGGTGGTCGGCCTTGTCGGGTTCGTGACTCGCCGGGTCTCCGTTCCCGACGCCGATCAACTTTGCCGGACCCTCGACCGCAAACGCGACGTGATGCGCCGCGACGGGATCCGGATTGCCTTTCGAATCGACCGCTGAAACGGTCAAAACCGCGACGTCTTCGCCGTCGGCTCGGAACGCCGATCGGTCAGCTTCCAGCCGCAGGGCGGAAGCTCCGGACGAGGTGATGTGTGTCTGCTCCAGGACTGGCTGACCGCTCTGGTCATAGCCGACAGCCTTGAGCGTTCCGGGCGCGAATGGCACCGCCCACTCGACATGACGCATCGCCGGCATCGCTTGCCGGCCGAGCGATGTGTCGTTGAGGAACAGCTCGACCTCAGCGCAGTTGGCGTAACACCAGACATCGATCACTTCACCCTCGTGCCCGGTCCACGACCAGTGCGGAAAGAGGTGCATGGCCGGCTCATCGTTCCAGTGGACTCTGTAGTAGTGGTACGCGTCCTTCGGGAAGCCGCACAGATCGGTCAGGCCGTAACAGGTGACGACGTTGGGCCAATCGGCGGGATAAATCTCGCCGCGATAGTCCATGCCCGTCCACAAAAAAGTCCCCGCCAGCCAAGGCCGTTCGACGCAGTCGATCCACGTCTGTTCGACCGAGTAACCCCACGGCGTGAACGTTTCTCCGTAAGCACTGACGAACGTGTCACGCTTCGGATTGGTGACTTGCGGCTTGATGTGCGTCTCGCTCTCACTGATCGGCGCGGCATCCTGATGTGCGAGGTACAGGCCACGCGTCGACGCGCTGCCGCCGGTCTCCGCACCGAGGATCGGCCATTCGGGAAAGCTCTGGTGGAAGTCGTCGTACATCGTGCCCGAGACCTCGTACGCCTTGCGACAGACGTAGTTGGCGCCGAACACGTCGAAGTGGAAGCCCTGTTCGTCGTGGAATCGGCTGATCTTGTGCCAGCCGGCGTTCATCGCGTACGTGACTTTCCGAGTCGGATCGAGCTCGTGACACCGCTGCTGCATCCGCCTCATCTGGCGAATGCCGATGATCGTGTTCTGGACGTTCATCTCCTCATTGCCGACCGACCACATGAGGACGCTCGCGTGGTTGCGATCGCGACGAATCAGATCCTCGAGCTGCTGCATGAGCTCCGGCGACGTGCCGACCATCCGAGCTTCGTCCATAACGAGAACACCCAGCTCGTCGCACACGTCCAGCAGCTTCGGCGACGGCGGGTTGTGGCTCGTCCGAATCGCATTGACGCCCATGCGCTTCAGCACGCCGACGCGGAACCGTTCCACCGCCTCCGGCATCGCGACCCCGACACCGGCATGGTCCTGGTGCTGGCAAACGCCCTTGAGCTTCAGCGGGTCACCATTCAGGTAGAAGCCAGTTTCAGCATCAAACCGGAAGCTCCGCACGCCGAACCGAGTCTCGGTCACGTCGACCACATCGCCGTCGCGCGAGATGGTCGTCCGCAGCGTGTAGAGCTGTGGATCGTCGCAAGACCAAAGCCTCGGCGAGTCGAGCGTGCCGTCGAGCGAAAGGGTCGCCGTGCTAAACGCGGGCACGGAGGTCGATCCCGTCAGCGAAAGCACCGACACATCGCCGGCCAGGACGTCGACGCGCACGTCAGCGGCGTCCGCCGATTCAGCGGCGTTTCGGAGAGTCGTCTCGACGACGACAGCAGCCGACGTGTAATCGTCGGCGAGATCGGCGTGAACGAACGTGCCCCAGTGGTCGACGTGGAGCGGCGACGTCTTGACCAGCCGCACATCGCGATAGATGCCGCCGCCCTCGTAGCTCCAAAGCTCGTACAGCGTTGCGTCAGCGCGGACGGCAACGGTGTTGACCTCGCCGTAGTGGAGGACGTCGCTGATGTCGAAGGCGAAGCTTGTGTAACCCGACAGGTGCCTTCCGACGAAGTGCCCGTTCACCCAGACCTGGCAGTCGCGGAACACGCCGTCAAACTCGAGCGAAAGGCGACGACCCTCGTCGGTGTCGGGGGACGTGAAACGACTTGCGATACCAGCCGACGCCCGTCGGGAGCGAGCCGTGAACGCGCTCGTGTTGCTCGGAGTAGTCGCCAGTCTCGTTGACGAAGTCGTGCGGCAGGTCGACCTCACGCCAGTCATCGTCTGGGTACGGCGGGAACGACACGCCGTGATTGCCAGACTTGATCCACTCCGTGACGTCGAATCGGCCGCCGTGAATCGCGTTGAAGTTTCGTTTCGCCAGATCGCCGAAGTGGAATCTCCAGCCGTCGTTCATCAGGAAGGTTTCGCGCATCAGTCCGTCGATTGGCTGGTGAAGGTGGTGAGCCTGGCGAACTGGATCATCCCGTTCGCTTGGTTGATGTTGAGGGAAAGGTCGTTGTGGCTGCGGATCAGATCGCCGGGAATGTCGATCTCGACGAAGTCGTTGTACTGCCCGATGCCGCGGCTGTCGTCGAGCGAGACCTCGAACGGCCGTCCGTTGAATTCGACCTGAAGCGGCTGGTCGAAGCCGCCGGAGCGATGAAGCCCGACGCGAAGCACACCGCGATCGGCATTTGCTGCGGGGATCGTCCCGACAGTCGGCACGCCGGTCCGAGCGAGCTGGATCGTCGAGAACGAGTGCTCTTCAACGACACCGCGTTCGAAGTCGAGGGCATCCGCGGTTTCGATGCGGACGATCGTCGTCTCCTCGACGGCGACGGGAACACTCGACAGGTCCTCGACGTCGACCTCGTTGAAGACCAACTCGCCGGCCTCGAGAAACAGCCGCTTCTGAGTCACCGACTCGATCTCGATGCCAGGCAATCGCAGGTCGACGGTCGCGCGTCGGCTGCGAAGGTTGCTCACGACGACTTGAATCGTCCGGCCGTCGCGAACCGCGTGGACGTTGACGTCGTCAGTGTCCGACGCAACCGCGATCAAGTCGCCCGCGTAGTCCTGCCAGAGATCAAGGAAGTACTGCTGATCCGTGATGAACGTCTCCTCCGAGTCGTCAGACTCGAAGACGAAGATCGACGCCGGATTGAACTTGTCCCACCACCGCATGGGCAGGATGAACGGCACCGCCAGATCGACCATGTCCGGGCGGTTCATCAGCTGCGTCATGTACGCGCTGTAGTTGCGCAGCGGCATGAACTGGCCGGCGGCGGAGGCGTCGCTGTGGAGTGATCCGTACTCCGTGATGATGAGCGGCTTGACGTTGTCCGTGTTGTGCTGATGCGACCGGACGAGATCGAGCACGTTCTGCATCTCGCCGAGCAGGTACGTGTGATCGCCCAGGTTGCGATACCTGTCTTCGATCATCAGCTTCTTCGGGTCGTAGAAGTGATAGCTGTACGCGTCGAGGTGACCCTTGGTCAGGTCGAGGAAGCGAAGGTGGTTGCGGGCGACCCGCCAGTCGCCGTTGGCAAACGCAGGCCATGCCGCAGTCGGACCGGCGACGGCGACGTCGGGGTAACGCTCGTGAATCGCATCGGCGACGAGATTGTGAAACTCGCCGAGCAGCTTCCAGGAGTCGACCTCCGGCAGGGCGTGAAAACCCCACTCGTGGCTGATGTCCGACTCGTTCTTCACCTCGATCCAGGTGGGCGTTCGGCCGTAGGTCTCGGCGTGACGATGTAGCCACGCGGCGGCAAGCTCGGCGGCCGCGTCGAAGTGCTCGACTGCCGGCGTGCCGCGGGCGCCCTTCTCGAACGGAACGTCCGCCCACATGAAGCTCGGCCAGTTGTCCATGCACATCGCGTAGCGCGTCTCCGACCATCGCTCGGCCTGCGCGACGTACTTCGGATCGTCATAGGCCTCGTCGAAGAACGACAGGTCGGCGTGGCCGGGGCGCAGCGGATCTTCGCGAAGGCGATCGCTCGACTCCTCACCAAGCTCCAGGTGCTCGTGGAACTTGAACATCTGCCGGCCCGGCTCGAAACCGTGCTCGGCAACGAAGTCCAACGGCTCGTCCGGACCGCCGAAGATGTTGGCGTAGACGTTGAGGTACTTCTCACGCTCGAACGTGTCGATGCCCGCGATGCTTCGACGCTGCGTCGGATCGACACGCACGATGACGGGCATGGTCGGCTTGTCCGCACCAAGCGTCGCCCACGGCGAATCGTCGAACTCCGGTGCGATCCCGGGCGTCGGCGGGACAACGCGAACGTCATCGACCCGGCCGACGCCTTCGATGATGAAGGTGTGGCCTTGAGCATTGTCCTCGCCAAACGGGAGGCTCTTGGCCTTGAGCCCAGCGGTGGTCTCGCTGCGCCACTCGACCTCGATCGGCTTGATCTGACCTTCGGGATCTCGCCAGAAAAAGCTGAGGCCAGCGGTGTCGCCGTGAACCTGCATGCTTCGCCACTCGCCCCAGTGACGCAGCAGATCGGGCGGAAGGTCAATCTCGGAGCGCACGTCGATCGCTCCAGGACGAGCGAACACGACGGCCGTCACGTAGTCGGCTTGGATGTTGACCTGCCGACGCAGCTGTGGCTCATGCCGATGCGCGGCTTCGAGTAAGTCTGCGTGCCGCTGCATCGCCGCTTCGCCTTCAGGCGGCAGCAGTGCGGCCGCCGGCGTGGCGACGAGCGAGACTCCCAACAGAACGGTCGCGGCACAGAGAACGATCATCAGACCGCCACGAAAGCCCTTGCGCGGGGCGGTTCCAGCTCTTGCGAACATGGCCGCAGGGTACGTGTCTTTACAGCGAAAGCCAAAGGCTCGACTGCACGTCCGGCACCTGCAAACCGAACGGTCCGATCACGAACGTGGTGCTGCTGTCGACTCGCGCACGATGAGGCGAACGGGCATCAGAATCTGCTCGCTCACGTCTATGGTCACGTCGCGCGGCTTGGGCTTCTTCTTCGCACCCGCTTCGCCGTCACGCGCCGCTTCGGCCAGCAGTGCGACGTCGGCCTCCAGCTCGTCGATCAGCAGGTTGATCGCACGTCGACCGACGTCGACGAATCGCTGGTTGATGCTCGTGAGCGGCGGGTCGACGTATCTGCCAAGCAACTCGTCGGAGAAACCGATGACCGAGACGTCCGCAGGCACCTCCAGCCCGTTGCGACGACACTGGCGAATCACGCGTGCGGCGATCTGATCGTTCGCGCACAGCACGGCCGTCGGCATGCGCTTCGCGCCGTTCGCCAGCCACTCGGCCTTGATGGAATCGCCACGATTGGGCACCCAACCGACGAAGTGCTCCAGCTCTTCGGAAGCCTCGAGCCCATGCTGGGTCATCGTCGCGTGATAGCCGCGCCAGCGGACGGTCGCACGCCCCTCGCCGATGGGTCGTGGGCCGATGTAGCCGATTCTTTTGTGGCCCAGCTCGACGAGATGGTGGACGGCCTGGCGAGTTCCGTCTTCGTCGTCGGGGTTGATGTGCCGGCCGGGAATGAGCAGGTCGCTGTTGCAGTTGACGAGCCTGAGGCGACGCCGACCCGCATCGCTGGCGACGAGCTCGGGGATCTTGTAACCCGGCTCGAAATCTGCGAGGAAGACGCCCGAGATGCGTTGTTCCAGAAAGACGTCCAGGATGCCTTCGACCGGTCTTGGCGTGTCGGCGGAGCTGACGATCTTCAGCAGGTAGTCGCGATCGCTCGCCGCGGCCAGTGCTCCTCGGACGATTTGGCCGACCCACTGCTTGTCCGGCTCGCTGATCATCACGCCCAGGACGCGGTTCTCTCCGCCGAACAAAGCACTGGCCAACGCGTTACGGCGATAGCCGAGCCGGCTAGCGACCTCGATAATCTTGCGCTGTGCGACCTGACCGATGCCGGCTTTGTCACCCCGCCCGTTCAAGGTGGCGGACACCGCTGTATGCGAATAACCCGCCTCCTTCGCAACGTCGTAGATCGTCAAGGCCATGAGGTCTTCGCGTGAGCCGCAGCTGCGGGAGCGAGACTTCAATTTTATCACAGACTTCCACAACTTCCCAATCCAGACGCGTGCAAGCCGTGACACCTGTATCCGTTGCAGACGGACGGAACAGCCCACTCGATTGCTTTCGCCAACCCGACAAGGTGGCACGATTGGCGTGCTTCCTGTTTCTGTTGCAGTAAAGTGACGCTGCCTCCTCGGGCTCCGATGCGACCCGAATCAACCGACACCACCAAGGCCGCCACTCCTGTGAACAACTCTGCCCCGTTAAGAAAGCTTGCGGAACAGCCATTCCTGCCGACCTGGTCCTCCCTGAAGCAGTGGCAGGTTCCCGAGTGGTACCTGGACGCCAAGTTCGGAATCTTCATCCACTGGGTCGCCGCGTCCGTCCCGGCGTTCGGGAGCGAGTGGTACGGGAAGCGGATGTACGAGCCCGAAACGCCCATCCACAGTCACCACCTCGAGACCTACGGCCCGCTGAAGGACTTCGGCTTCAAGGACTTCATCCCGCAGTGGAAGGCCGAACGTTGGAACCCGGTCGAGTGGGTCGAGCTGTTCCGCGCGTCCGGTGCGAAGTACGTCGTGCCCGTCGCGGAGCATCACGACGGCTTCGCCCACTACGACTACAGCGGCAGCGAGTGGACGAGCGTCCACATGGGTCCCAAGCGCGACATCATCGGCGAACTTGCAGAGGCCGTGAAGTCCGACGGCACGATGCGGTTCTGTGCCAGCAGTCACCGCGCGTACAACTGGCGGTTCTTCAGCTACGCGGACAACTTCGACACCACCGACGCGGACCGCTCACCGATCTACCCGCGGCCGCACGGGCCAGACGAGCCGGCTGACGAGGACTTCCTGAACGACTGGCTCCAGCGATCGTGCGAGCTCGTCGACAAGTACAAGCCCGAGCTGGTCTGGTTCGACTGGTGCATCGGCTGGCCCGAGTTCGAGCCGTATCGCCGGGAGTTTGCGGCCCACTACTATAACCTCGGCGTCCGCGAAGGCTTCGAGCCCGTCATCAACTACAAGGAAGAGGACTTCGCACCCGGCACCGGCGTGTGGGACCTTGAGCGCGGCAGTCTCGACGAGATTCGGCCTGACTTCTGGCAGACCGACACATCCATCTGCCGCAAGAGCTGGGGCTACACCGACATTCACGATTACAAGTCGGCCAAGTCGCTCGTCCACGATCTGGTCGACATCGTTAGCAAAAACGGCTGCCTGCTCCTCAACGTCGGCCCGCGCCCGGACGGCACCATCACCGAAGGCCAGGCCGACGTGCTTCGTGAGATCGGCAAGTGGCTCGAAACCAACGGCGAGGCCGTCTACGGAACTCGGCCGTGGTCGACCTTCGGCGAGGGGCCGACACGCATCGCGACCGGCACGTTCCAGGAAAAGCTCAGCAAAGGCTTCAAGCCTGATGACATTCGCTTCACCCGGCGCGGCGACCGTCTCCTCTACGCCACGCTGCTCGGTACGCCGGCGGACACGGGCGTCATCATCCGCAGCCTCGGCAAACACATGCGGCTTCTCAAGGGCGCGGTCACGCAGGTCTCCCTGCTCGGTAGCGACGCACCGATCGAGTGGTCCGTCGCAGTCGACGGCCTGCACGTGACGCTGCCGGATCAGTTGCCCAACGACGTCGCCCAGGTGCTCCGCATCGACGTCGAGCCGCCCGAGCCGCCCAAGCGCACCGCCAACGCCGGCGGCAGCGACGTGCCTGCGGACCTCGACGCACCGACGAGCTGACGCTTCCGCGACGGATCAGTCTTCGATCTTCGTCACCCAGCGAAGACCGCCGGCGAGGTGCTTGAGGAAGTCGCGCTCCTAGAACGCAGCCTTCGTGTGACCGCCGCCCGTGTACCAC